>NZ_JBSVVZ010000019.1:0-94202 GCF_054071875.1 Pseudomonas sp. SDO524_S393
TTCGCGAGCAAGCCCGCTCCCACAATTTGGATCTTCTATATCAGGCAGATATCAATCGGCTCTGGCTTTTGATTTTGATCTTAAGCGCCCCATCAAACACGTTGGCCGGAATCTGACGGGAATTTGGGGGGTAAACCGGCAGGACGCCGGTTTAGCCGCCCCGCGCCATGGATGGCGCGTGGCGGCGGCCCCCCGAATTTCCGTCGGATTACGGGTACACCGAGCCTGAGCGAGGTGCCGAGTGTTGGGGCAAGAGCCCTTTTGGTTACTTTTGGGGCTTTTCCAAAAGTGACCCGCCGTAAGGGCGGAACCAATATCAGCCATCACCCAAATAACGGATATGCCCCCACTCAGCGCACCTTATCCTCACGCCCCCGCAACACCCGATTGGGCATGGCAACCGCCGCCGCCAACCCCAGCAAAGACACCCCCGCACTCACCCACAACAAATGTCGAAACGTCACCGCCAACTCCCCCCGCAGGGCATCCCGGGCCGGTCCCGGTGCAGCGTTGAGGCCATCGAGCAGCACATTGCCAGAGCCGCCCTCGACCATCAGCGAATCCCCGGCCAGGTGGGCAAAACTGGAGTCCTGCAACAGCGCCAGCAACAACGCCGACATGCACGCCACCCCCACTGCCCCGCCCAACGACCGAAACAGGTTGGTGGTGCTGGTGGCCACACCGATATCACGTTGCTCCACCGAATTCTGCGAACCCACCAGCGAGGTCGGAAACTGCATGCCGGCGGCGATCCCGCACAACAGCATGAACACGCCGGTCAGCCACACGTCCTGCGGAGCACTGAAGGCCATGCCGACAATCGCCAGCGGGCTCAGCAGCGCTCCGCCGAGAATCATCGGTTTATAACGCCCGGTCACGGAGGTCAGGCGCCCGGCGGTATACGCGCCGATCGGCAGGCCCATCGCCAAAGGCAACAGGTGCAAGGCGGCGCTGTCGGCCCCCGCCCCGGTCACGGTCTGAAAGCGCAGGGGCATCAGCACGGTCAGGGAAATCGCCTGGAAGCTGGTGAAGAAAATCGTGCACCAGCACAACACCGCACTGCGGTTGGCGAACAGGTGCATCGGCAGCAACGGCTCGCGGGCACGACGTTCGTGCCACACAAACACACTCAGGGCCACCAGCGCACACGCCAGCAAACCCAGCACCTCATCATCGCGCCAGGCATGGCCCTGGCCGATTTCGGTAATGCCCAGCAGCAACGCGGTCAAACCGATGATCATCAGCACCGTGCCGAGGTAATCGATGATCGGCTTGCGTTGCGGCATCGGCAGCCCTACCAGGGTGCGATGGGCCACATACCAGGCACCGGCGCCCAGCGGCAGGTTGATCAGGAACACCCAGCGCCAGGACAGGTATTCGGTCATGTAACCGCCCAGAACAGGACCGGCCACGCTCGCCACCGCGTACATGCTGCTGAAATAGCCCTGGTAACGCCCGCGCTCGCGAGGCGGGATGATGTCGCCGATGATCGCCTGGCTCACCGAGACCATGCCGCCGGCCCCGATGCCCTGGAGGACCCGCGCCAGTACCAGTTGTTCCATGCTTTGCGCCAGGCCGCAGAACAGCGACGCCAGGGTGAACACGCCCAGGCCGATGAGCATCATCGGGCGCCGTCCGTACAGGTCGCCGAGCTTGCCGTAGATCGGCACCGCCACCGTCATCGCCACCATATAGCCGGAGATCACCCAGGCCAGCAGGTTGACGTCATGGAATTGCGCGGAGATGGCGGGCATGGACACGGCGACGATGGTCTGGTCCAGGGCCCCCAGGAAAATGGCCATCATCAGGGCAGCAAGCACGCTGCGTACGGCGGGAAGAGGCTGGGCAGGCTGATTGAGGTTGGTCACGGCAGAACCTTCGAGCAGAGCCCGCGGGAAAGGAAAGGCCCGCGGGAATGCTCGCTATCTTACTCGATAGCTGGCTACTCGATAGCCTCGTAAGGAAGCCCGACGTAATTTTCTGCAATGGTTTTGCGACCCGCCTGCGAGTGGACGAAGTAATCCAGCTCGCTCTCGGCAATCCGCTGGCTAAAACCATCCGCCTCAGGAAAGCGATGCAGCATCGAGGTCATCCACCAGGAAAACCGTTCGGCCTTCCACACGCGTCGCAGGCAGATCGACGAGTATTTTTCCAACAATTCCACCCGCCCCTCGCGATACACCTTGAGCAGGATCCGGTACAGCGTACTCACATCACTCGCCGCCAGGTTCAGGCCCTTGGCCCCGGTGGGCGGCACGATATGCGCGGCATCCCCCAGCAGGAACAGACGCCCGTACTGCATCGGTTCCACCACGAAGCTGCGCAGGGGCGCGATGCTTTTTTCGATTGAAGGCCCGGTGACCAGCCCGGCAGCCAGTTCCTCGGGCAGGCGGGTTTTCAGTTCGTCCCAGAAACGCTGGTCGGTCCACTCATCCAGCGCTTCTTCGACCGGCACTTGCAGGTAATAGCGGCTGCGGGTCGGCGAACGCATGCTGCAGAGGGCAAACCCGCGCGGGTGTCGCGCGTATACCAGCTCGTCGTGCACCGGCGGCGTGTCCGCGAGCAGACCGAGCCAGCCAAAGGGGTAGACCCGTTCGAATACTTGCAGCGCTTCGCTTGGAATCGACTGACGCGCCACGCCGTGAAAGCCGTCGCACCCGGCGATGTAATCGCACTCCAGGCGGAACGCTTCGCCCTGGTGTTCGAAGGTCAGCCAGGGCTGATCGCTCTTCAGGTCATGGGGCTGCACCCTGGACGCTTGATAAAACGTGGTGATGCCAGCAGCGGCGCGGGCGGCCATCAGGTCGCGGGTGACTTCGGTCTGGCCGTAAATCATGACGGACTGGCCGCCGGTCAGGCCTTTGAGGTCGATGTGGATGCGCTGGCCATTCAACGCCAGCTCGAAGCCGTGGTGCACCAGCCCTTCGGTGTCCATGCGCTGGCTGACGCCGGCCTCGCGCAGCAGGTCGACCATGCCCTGTTCCAGCACACCGGCACGGATACGGCCCTGCACATGGTCGGCGCTCTGGCGTTCGAGGATCAGCGTCTGGATACCGGCGTTGTGCAACAACTGACCGAGCAGCAGTCCGGAAGGACCGGCGCCAATGATGGCGACTTGGGTTTTCAGCGTTTTCATTATTTTTATGGCCCGCAAGCTTCACCGAACGGATTGGGTGAAAGAGTTGTCATTGATCTGGTTGCTGGCATTTTTCACTTGAGTGGCCGGCATAAGAAGGTGAAAACTGAGACAAAGCCTGCGCTTTTCGCCAATCGGGGCGATTACCGAACCACTATCCTGAGTATCGGATTGAAACCATGACCAAAACTGCCAGTTCCGCGATTCCGGTCTTCAAGCTGTACGGGGAAAACCAGCAATGGCCCACCCCGGATTTGTTGCACTGCGAAACCATTTCCCGACGCAGCCGGGAATACCAGTGGGAAATCCAACCCCACCGGCACGCGGATCTGTGCCAGCTACTGTACGTGCACAAGGGTCAGGCCCAGCTGGAAATCGAAGGCCAGCGCACCACCCTGAACGAAGCCTCGCTGCAAGTCCTGCCGCCGTTGTGCGTGCACGGCTTTCGTTTTTCCGAAGACGTCGAAGGCTATGTGGTGACGTTGTCCGCGCCGCTGGTCAGCCATTTGCAGGCGCAGTTGGGCACCACGGTGGACGGCCTGCAAGCGCTGGGCAGCTACCCGGCGGGCAAGGACAGTGACTACCTCAACAGCCAGTTCGCCCGTTTGCAGGCCGAATACGCCGATGAACAACCGGCGCGAGACATGATGATGCACGCCCTGGTCAGCGTGCTGCTGGTATGGATCAGCCGCCAGGCCATCCAGCGCCGGCACCCGCGCGCGCCGCGTGGGCGCGAGTATTTCAAGCGCTTCACTCAGTTGGTCGAACAGCATTATCGCGAGCACCCGAAGATCGAAGACCTGGCCCATAAACTGGGGATCTCGGTGTCCCACCTGAACGGTACGTGTCGGGAGTTGGGCGGGCAGCCCGCGTTGCAGATCATGCATGACCGCCAATTGCTGGAAGCCAAGCGCCTGCTGACCTACACCAGCATGACCATCAACGAGATGTCGGAAGTGCTGGGGTTTTCCGACCCGACCAACTTCTCGCGGCTGTTCCGCCGACGCGTCGGGTTCTCACCCAAAGCCTTTCGCGAACAGTTGAAAGCGGAACAGGCGACTACCTGAGCGCGCTGAAACTGCCGGTGTGCGGAACGCAGTGATCCTGATGACAGCTGATCGCAAAGGTCGGCTGCATGCGGGTCTGCTCCACGCGGTAGGCCGCAGTGCCATACAGCGCACTGGCCAAGGCGCAGAGGGTGAAAATCATCAGGTACTTTCTGGTTTTGATGCCCATGGCGAAGACCTCTGAGCGGATCTACACGGTGCTGTTTAAAGCATAGGCCAGCCAGGGCGAGTTGCCATTATTGGACGACATTCAATCAGTTTATGTCGGCTCAGAGACCGATATCCCACGCCGGCTCGTCGGGAAAGCGCAGCACCAAAAAATCCAGCAGGCTGCGCAGGGCCTGGGGCATGTGTTTGCGCGATGCATACACCGCATAGATGTTCATCTGCCGGGGTTCGGCCTCGGGCAACAGGCGCACCAGTTCCCCGCGACGAATGTAATCTCCCGCCTGGTAACTGGGCAGCATCGCCACCCCTGCCCCGGCCAGGGTCACGTGCAACAGGGTGCTGGCCTCATTGGCCGTGATCGTACCGAGCACCGGCACCGACACCGGCTCACCGCCCTCCTCGAAATGCCACAGGCTGCGGCCGAAATAGGAATGGGTCAGGCAGTTGTGCTGCGTCAGGTCTTGTACGCTCTGCGGCGCCGGATGTTCCCGCAGATACGCCGGCGAGGCACATACCACGGAACGGCAGACCGTCAGGCGCCGAGCGATCAGATTGGGGTCCAGCTCGGTGCTGGTGCGGATGGCCAGGTCGATACGCTCATCCACCAGGTTGACGGTGCGGTCGAGCATTTGCAGGTCGACGGTCACCAGCGGATAACGCTTGACGTAGTCGGCAATGGCGCCGGCCAACTGGGCCTGGCCGAACGAGGTACTGACGCTCAGGCGCAGCAGGCCCCGAGGCGCTTCATCGGGTTCGCTGACGGCGGCCTGCATGTCACTGCACAGCTCCAGCAGTTGCCGGCAACGCGGCAAGGTTTCGCTGCCCGCCGCCGTGAGGCTCAGCTTGCGCGTAGTGCGGTGCAGCAGGCGCGCGCCAACCCAGTCTTCCAGCTCGGCCAGGTAGCGTGAAATCACCGGACGCGACAGGTCCAGATGGTCGGCGGCGGCGGACTGGCTACCCAGGTCCACCACCGTGACAAACACGCGCATTGCTTGAAGACGGTCCATGATTTGCCCGATTTTAGAAACAAACTATGTTCCAGCATCGCATTTTTAGTTGGGTTTGGTGCAACTAAGCTCTGTCCATCCTTTGAACCGATGGATGGAGCTGCCCGATGTTGTCCACCTTCAAACGCTTGACCCTGGCCACCGCCGCCCTGGCGTTCGCCGCCCATGCCGCCGCGGCGGACCTGACCCTCGACGTCTACAACCCTGGCGAAGCCGCGATCTTCCCGGTCACTTCGGTGCTGGTCAGCGGCGCCAGGGACGCGATCCTGGTGGACGCGCAATTCGGCAAAAGCCAGACCGAGCAAGTGGTGCAGAAAATCCGCGCCAGCGGCAAGCACCTGACCACCATCTATATCAGCCATGGCGACCCGGACTACTACTTCGGCCTCGACACCCTGACCGCAGCCTTTCCCGAGGCCAAGGTGCTGGCGCCCAAGCCGGTGGTCGATCACATCAATGCCACCGTGGCCGCCAAGCTGGAGTTCTGGGGCCCGAAAATGGGCGCCGACAAACCGGCGAAAACCCTCGTGCCCCACGTGCTGGAAGGCCACCGCCTGAACCTTGAAGGCCAGACGCTGGAGGTGATCGGCCTGGACGGCGCGCAGCCGGACCGCAGCTTCGTATGGATCCCGTCGATCAAGGCCGTGGTCGGTGGCGTAGTGGTCGCCCAGGGCATCCACGTGTGGATGGCCGACACCCAAAGCGCACAGTCCCACACAGACTGGCTGGATACCCTGGCGCGCATCCGGCAACTGAACCCGCGCACAGTGATCCCGGGGCACTTCCTGGGCACGCCGTCGCCAACCTCAGTCGGTTTCACCGCCGACTACATCAAGGCCTTCGACACCGAAACCGCCAAGGCCAAGGACGCCACCGCGCTCATCGCGGCGATGAACAAGCGTTACCCGAACCTGGCCGACGAAAGCTCGCTGGAGCTGAGCGCCAAAGTCGCCAAGGGCGAAATGAAGTGGTGAAACGTCTTACACCTTAACCGTACTGGAGAACGTCATGAGCAAGATTGCAATCATTGGGGCGACAGGCCGTGCCGGTCGCGAACTGCTGGAAGAAGCACTGCGCCGCGGGCACAGCGTGGTGGCTATCGCACGTCACGTCGAGTCCATCGCGGCAAAGCCGGGCGTTACCGTCAAGCAAGCCGACGCCTTGAATACCGGCGAGCTGCAACAGGCGATCAGCGGCAGCGACGTGGTGATCAGCGCCGCGCACTTTGCGACCGTGCCGCCCGAGTCCGTGATCGGCCCGGTGAAAAAAGCCGGCGTGAAACGCCTGCTGGTGGTGGGCGGTGCCGGTTCGCTGCTGTTGCCGGGCGGCGGTCGTGTGATCGACAGCGAAGGCTTCCCCGAGGAATACCGGGCCGAAGCCAGTGCGGGAGCGGCGTTTCTCGCGGTGCTGCGTGAAGAAAAAGAGCTGGACTGGAGCTTCCTCTCACCGTCGGCGGAATTCACCGAAACTGCGCGCACCGGCACATTCCGCCTGGGCCAGGATGATTTGCTGGTAAGCGGTGAAGGTCGCAGCTGGATCAGCTTTGCCGACTACGCGATTGCGTTGATCGATGAAGTGGAAGCACCGAAGCATTCGCGCCAGCGTTTCACGGTGGGCTACTGATCCAGCCCGCCTGAAACGGGCTTGCTCTCGTGAGGGGCTGCTTCGCAGCCCAGCGCGGGACAAGCCCGCTCACCACAATCAGCCCCACATTGATTGCTCCCATCGCTTGTCTTTCACTGACCTGCACATTGCGCCTGGTCGACCAACCACGCCATCAACGCTTCCAGCCCCGCCGAAGGCTTGGAGCCCGGCGGATACACCAGGTAATAACCCATCCCCGTCGGCACCCGCAGTCCAAACGGCATCACCAGGCGCCCGGCCTTCACGTCCTCGCCGATCAGTGCACTGTCGCCCATCGCCACGCCGGAGCCTTGGGACGCCACGGTCATCGCCAGGTCGAGCGTCTCGAAATGATGCCCCTGGGCCAGGTTGCTCAAGCGCGTGTTCGCCGCCGCCAGCCATAGCGCCCAGTCTCGCTCGTCGCGCGTGGGGTGCAGCAATACCTGTTGCTGCAGGTCCGCAGGTGTGTGCAGGGCGCCCAGCAGCGCCGGCGCGCAAACCGGGGTCAGTTGTTCATCGAACAAGTGCCGCGCCTCGGCCGATTGCTCGGCGATGGGCGCATAGATCACCGCCGCGTCGAATTGCTCCCGGCGAAAGTCCACCGTGTAGGCCACCGTGGTGGTCAGCTCGACCGGCACATCCGGGCGCTCCTTCTGCCACTGCATCAGGCGCGGCAACAGCCAGCGCATCACGCAGGTGGAGGCCTTGAGCTGCAAGGTGGCGCGACGGCTGCCGATCTGCTCCACCGCATCACCGATCAGGCCAAACACCTGTTGCGCACGCAAAGACCATTCGCGCCCCTCTTCGGTCAGGCTCAAGCCACGTGCCTGACGCTGGAACAAGGCGTAGCCCAAATGGCTTTCCAGCCCGGCAATCTGCCGGCTCACGGCACCCTGGGTGATATGCAGGCGCTCGGCGGCATGGGTGAAGTTGCAGCACTGGGCCGTGACCCAGAAAGTATGCAGCGCAGGCAAGGGAGGCAGGCGTTTCATCGGGCTAAGCCATGACGTGAGGACATGGCTAGTATGACTTTTTATCGATTGTTGCCGCTACGGGGCAGCCGGTCCAATACCGCCTCGAACCCATAACAAGAGCGACCTTTATGGCGACCTGCGGCGAAGTGTTGGTCAACCTGCTGGAAGGCTACGGCGTGGACCAGGTGTTTGGTATCCCCGGCGTACACACCGTGGAACTGTATCGTGGCCTGGCCCGTTCCAGCATCCGTCATGTCACCCCGCGTCACGAACAGGGCGCCGGCTTCATGGCCGACGGCTACGCGCGCACCAGCGGCAAACCCGGGGTATGTTTCATCATCACCGGCCCTGGCATGACCAACATCACCACCGCCATGGGCCAGGCCTATGCCGATTCGATCCCGATGCTGGTGATCTCCAGCGTGCAGTCACGCAGCCAGTTGGGCGGTGGGCGCGGCAAGCTGCACGAACTGCCGAACCAGGGCGCGATGATGGCCGGCGTGGCCGCGTTCTCGCACACCTTGATGTCAGCCGCAGAACTGCCCGGCGTACTGGCACGGGCGTTTGCCTTGTTCCAGGCCGGGCGGCCGCGCCCGGTGCATATCGAGATCCCGCTGGATGTACTGGTGGAAAACGCCGACGCCCTGCTCGGCAGCGAGCCGGTCAGCGTGACACGCGCCGGGGCGGCGCCCGCGGCGGTCAAGCAGATGGGCCAGTTGCTCGCGGCGGCCAGGCGCCCGCTGATCCTGGCCGGCGGTGGCGCCATCGATGCCGCGCCCGAGCTGACCCGCCTGGCCGAAACCCTCGGCGCGCCGGTGGCACTGACCATCAACGCCAAGGGCATGCTGCCCGCCGCGCACCCGCTGTTGATCGGCTCGACCCAGACCCTGGTCGCCACCCGCGCGCTGGTGGCCGAAGCGGATGTGGTGCTGGCCATCGGCACCGAACTGGCGGAAACCGACTACGACGTGACGTTCGCCGGCGGTTTCGAGATTCCCGGCGCGCTGCTGCGCATCGATATCGACCCGGACCAGACCGTGCGCAACTACGCACCGCATATCGCCCTGGTCGCCGATGCGCAGATCGCAAGCGCAGCCTTGCTGACCGAGCTGGGCAACAAGCCACTGGCACCACGCAACGCCGACTGGGGTGTCCAGCGTGTGGCGCGGCTGTGGGCCGAACTGGCTCCGTCATGGGACGCCGCCACCCGTGCGCAAACCCTGTTCCTTCATACCGTCCTGCAAGAACTGCCCAACGCCGTACTGGTGGGTGACTCCACCCAGCCGGTTTACAGCGGCAACCTCACGTTGAACCTCGACCATCCGCGTCGCTGGTTCAACTCCTCCACTGGCTACGGCACCCTGGGCTACGCGTTGCCTGCCGCCATCGGCGCCTGGCTGGGGCGTGGCGACGGGCAACCGGTGGTCTGCCTGATCGGCGATGGCGGCTTGCAATTCACCCTGCCGGAACTGGCCAGCGCCGTGGAGGCGCGAACCCCGGTCATCGTGCTGCTGTGGAATAACCACGGGTATGAAGAGATCAAGAAATACATGGTCAACCGCGCCATCGAGCCGGTGGGTGTAGACATCTACACACCGGACTTCATCGGCGCGGCCAAGGCCCTGGGCTGCGCCGCCGAAAGCATCCAGGGCCTCGCGCAACTGCGCAGCGCCCTGCGCGCCGCGGCTGATCGCCAGGGGCCGACGCTGATTGAAATCAAGCAGGGACATTGGATGAAGGAGGTGGCGGTATGAACGCAGTGTTGAACGGTGTGTACATCGGCCGCGAGTGGCGCGTGGGCCATGCCGTACTGGACGTGATCAACCCGGCCACCGAGGCCCCGCTGGCCCAGGTCAGCGTCGGCGATGCGAACGCCGTGACCCAGGCAGTCGACGCCGCCAGCGCGGCATTTATCGACTGGTCGAAAAGCACCGGCCGTGATCGTGGCGCGCTGCTGCGCAAGATCGCCCAAGGCGTGCGTGAGCAACGCGAACAGCTGATGCACGTGCAGGCGAGCAACAACGGCAAGCCGTTGTTCGAAGCGGGTATCGATGTAGATGACGTGATCGCCACGTTCGACTATTACGCCGGTGTCGCCGAGGCCATGGACGACGGCCAGGACGCTGCAGTGGCCTTGCCCAGCGACGCATTCAGTGCGCGCCTGCGCCGCGAACCCTGCGGCGTGGTGGGGCTGATCGTGCCGTGGAATTTCCCGATGGTGACCACCGCCTGGAAGCTCGCCCCGGCATTGGCCGCCGGCTGCTGCGTGGTGCTCAAGCCATCGGAGGTGACGCCGCTGGCAGAGTTGCAATTGGCGCACATCATCAACGCAGCCGGGCTGCCGGCGGGTGTGTTCAACCTGGTCTGCGGCACGGGCCTGGCGGTGGGCGCCCCGTTGGCGGCGGACCCTCGCGTGGCGAAGATTTCGTTCACCGGCAGCAATGCGGTGGGTGTGCAAGTGATGCAGCGCGCCGCCGAAACCGTCAAGGGTGTGAGCCTGGAATTGGGTGGCAAGTCCTCTTTGCTGGTACTGGCCGATGCCGACCTCGACCTGGCCGTTGAACTGGCCTGCGGCGGCGGTTTTTTCAACGCCGGGCAAATCTGTTCGGCCACCAGTCGTGTGCTGGTGGCTGACAGCCTGGCGGATGAATTTCTTGAGCGTTTGCAGGCGCGGGCTGAAGGCATTCGCGTCGCTGAGCCGTTTGCTGACGACGTCGAAATGGGCGCATTGATCAACCGCGCGCAGTATGAGCGCGTGCTCGGGCATATCCAGCGTGGCATCGCTGATGGCGCACGCCTGTTGTGCGGCGGCGAGCGCCCGGCGCAGCTGGAGAAAGGCTTTTTCATCCGCCCGACGGTATTTATCGATGTGCCGCTGGACAGCGCACTGTGGAACGAAGAAATCTTCGGCCCGGTGCTGTGCGTCCGCCGTTTTGCCACGGAGGAAGAAGCCATCGCCCTGGCCAACGACAGCGACTTCGGCCTGGTGGCCAGCGTGGTCAGCCGCCATGCGCAAACCAGCGAACGTGTGGCCAACGCCCTGCAGGCCGGGTTGGTGTGGATCAATGCACCGCAAGTGATCTTCCCGCAGACCGCGTGGGGCGGTTACAAGCAGAGCAGCATTGGCCGTGAACTGGGGCCGTGGGGGCTGGCGGCGTTTCAGGAGATCAAGCACGTGGTGCGGGCGGTCTGATGAGGTACATGAGCCGCTGCAATTTTTAGATGGCCCCTGCGATTTTCTCGTTTGCCCCCCTTCCCCCGGCGTGGCCTGATTCGCCCTTGATCCTTCAAGGCCCGCCCATGGAAAACGTTCACGCAAAACCCGTCACCGCCGTCTGGCTGATGATCAGCGTCGTGCTGGTCGCACTCAATCTGCGCCCGTCGATGGCCGCCGTCGGTCCGTTGTTGTCATCGATTCGTGGCGATGTGCCGTTGAGTTTCAGCAGCGCCGCCCTGCTGACCATGCTGCCGGTCATGGCCATGGGCCTGGCGATGTTTTTCGGCATGGGCCTGGCCAAGCGCTTGGGCGAGCATCGCAGCATTGTCGCGTCACTGCTGGTGATCGGTGTGGCCACGCTGTCACGGCTGTTCCTGGGGTCGGCGCTGGAGTTGATCGTCAGCGCCATCGCCGCCGGGGTGGGCATCGCGCTGATCCAGGCGTTGATGCCGGCGCTGATCAAGTCGCGGTTCAGCGACAACGTTTCACTGTTCATGGGCTTGTACGTCACCGCAATCATGGGCGGCGCGGCGCTGGCCGCCGGGTTTGCCCCGTTCGTGCAGGCGCAGACCGGCAGCTGGCGCATCGGCCTGGCCATCTGGACGGTGCTGGCAGTGCTGGCCCTGGTGTTCTGGCTGGCACAACGTTCGGCTTTGCCGCCCCTACCTCAGGCTGAATCCGGCCCTCAGGAAAGCTTTTTCGGCAACGCCCGCGCCTGGTTGCTGGCGATCTTCTTTGGCCTGGGTACGGCGTCCTACACCTGCGTGCTTGCGTGGCTGGCGCCGTACTACGTAGAGCACGGCTACAGCGAGCAACAGGCCGGCCTGTTGCTGGGTTTTCTGACGGCCATGGAGGTAGTGTCCGGCCTGGTCACACCGGCCCTTGCCAACCGCCGCCGGGATAAACGCGGGGTGGTGGCGGTACTGCTGGTGCTGATCATTCTCGGGTTCTGCGGGCTGATCATGAGCCCTTTGCACCTGAGCCTGGTGTGGACGTGCCTGCTGGGCCTGGGTATTGGCGGGTTGTTCCCGATGAGCCTGATCCTGTCGCTCGATCATCTGGACAACCCGCGTCGTGCCGGTGGTCTCACCGCTTTCGTGCAAGGCATCGGCTACCTGATTGCGGGCCTTTCGCCGTTGATCGCGGGGATGATTCGCGACCGCTCCGGCAGTTTCGAAGGCGCCTGGTGGTCGCTGACAGCGGTGATCGTCGTGATGCTGTTGATCGTCACGCGCTTCAATCCAGCGCATTACCCACGGCACATCCGCTGACGTCGTGTTGCAAACATTATTTGTCCCACGTCACACATAGAAACGCCCTACGGCGCTTTCTATTGGCACGCCCGTTCCGTTAAGCTTTTGCGCTGGCTTGTACTGAGTTCGGTACAAAGCGTTGACGGACGGAACCGATGCTAAACAGTAACTTGCTCAGAAAGCTGGATATGCAGGACTTGATGGTGTTTATCGCCGTCTACGACCAGAGCAGCGTTACCGACGTGTCTGAAACGCTGTTTGTCAGCCAGTCCACCGTGAGCTACAGCCTCAAGAAGCTGCGCACCAGTTTTGAAGATGAGCTGTTTATCAATACCCGGGCGGGCATGCGGCCGACCGACAAGGCCACCACCATGTATGGCCACGTGCAGAAGATCCTCGAAAGCATCAACCTGTGCCATGCCGGTGGCCCGGCGTTCGACCCGACCCGCACGGCGGTGACCTTCAATGTGTGCGCGCCGGAATACTTCGAGCAGTTGATCCTGCCACGCCTGCTGAAGAACTTTGACCGCGCCGACCTGCCGGTAATCGTCAATGTGCAAAAGCTGGAAACCGACATCCCCGCCGACGACTTGCGCGAAGGCCGCCTCGACCTGGTGATCTGCTTCGGCCCGCACTTTCACCGCGCCCATAAAGACTTCAAGACCCGGATGCTGCTGGAGGATGATCTGGTGTGCGTGTTCGATAAGCGCGCAGCGCCCCGGGAGCCGGCGTTCAGCCTGCAATCCTTCGTGGAACGGCGCCATGTGTTCCCCACGCCGTGGACATCCGACACCAACATGATCGACGGCTGGCTGGCGCGCCAGGCGCACAAGCGCCAGATCATCGCCCGCGCCAACAGCTACAGTGCGGCGCTAAAGATGATTACCGGCACCGACTTTATCGTCACCCTGCCCCGCCGCGTGCAGAGGTTGCTGGCGCCGGAGCCGGTGTTCGGCCATTGCGAGGCGCCCAATGGGCTGCCGGGCTTCACCCTGGATATGCAGTGGAATGAATCCAGCGGGCAGGACAGCGCCAACGCCTGGTTTCGCGAACAAGTGGTGAAGGTGTGTGCCGATCAGGGGTTGTTGTAGCCCTTAGCCGACGGCGACCTTGCTGTAGGAATCACGGTCGATGTCCAGCAGTTCCACGCTCAATTGGACTTGCATGCCCTCCGGCCACGGGCCCAGGTCCTGCAACACGGCCAGCAGGCTTTCCGACAGTTGTTTCTTGACCTGCGGCGAGCGTCCACTGAGCAAGGCCAGGCGAACCGCAACGAACCCACGGAG
Source organism: Pseudomonas sp. SDO524_S393 (assembly GCF_054071875.1). NCBI lineage: Bacteria > Pseudomonadati > Pseudomonadota > Gammaproteobacteria > Pseudomonadales > Pseudomonadaceae > Pseudomonas > Pseudomonas sp. SDO524_S393. The sequence continues at coordinate 13,732 of NZ_JBSVVZ010000019.1, forward strand.
GTTCAGGCCCGTGCCCACGCGAAAGCTTTCGACCTTCACCGAACGGCTCTTGATATCGAACTCGGCGCCGAACTGACCAGACGCCACCAGCGCGTGGTTCAAACGCAACAGGGCCTTGTCGGTGTCCAGTTGCGTCAGGTTGGCGGTGTATTCCAGGTGCAGGTGCGGCATGGGATTCTCCGAGGCTTACGTGGGAAAGCGCGTACATATACCACGGAAAGAAACCTCAGACCTTGTTCGCCAAGTCGCGATCACTCATGAACGCCTCCAGCCGCGAACGCACCCAGCGTTCGGCGGGATCGGTGTCCACATGGCTGAGCCAGACCATGGACAGGTCCAGGGTCGGCGTCTGGAAGGGGAACGGCTCACAGAACAGGCTGCCCGACAGTGCCATGGCTTCGGCGGTGTAGTCCGGCAGGCTGGCGATCAGGTCGGTACCGGCCAGCAGCGCCGGCAAAGCGCTGTATTGCGGCACCGACAGCACCACATGGCGCTTGCGACCGATTTCCGCCAGCCACTCATCGGCAAACCCGGCCACGTTGGCGGTGTGGGACACCAGCACATGGGGCCGCGAGCAATATTCATCCAGGGTCAACGGGGTGTCCGAGGCATCGGCCCGCAGGATTCGCGGATGGATATGGCGCAGCAACTTGCGCTTGGCATTGGCCGGCAGGCCGCGGGTCTGGGTGATACCCACGGTGATATCACCGGAAGCAAGCAGGTCGGGGATGCGCCAGTAATCCACATGCTGTACCACGAACACCACTTGCGGCGCTTCCCGGCGCAAGCTGCGCAACAAGGGCGGCAGCAGGCCGAACTCGACATCGTCGGACAGGCCGATGCGGAAGGTCATGGTGCTGATGGACGGGTCGAAATCGTGGGTCAGGCTCAAGGCCGAGGACAGCGAATCCAGGGCGGGCGACAGGTGCTGGATAATCTCTTCGGCCCGCGCGGTAGGCTCCATGCGATGGCCGACGCGGATGAACAGGGGGTCGTTGAACAGGGTACGCAAGCGGTTGAGGGCCGAGCTGATGGTGGGTTGGCCGAGGAACAGTTTTTCCGCGACCCGCGTGACGTTGCGTTCGAGCATCAGTGCTTCGAAGACCACCATCAGGTTGATGTCGGCCTTGCGTAATTCGTTGCGATTCATCGGCGCCTGCCCCTTCCCCAAGAACAAGCCGCAGTTTAGAAAGCCGGTGGGACCGCGTCTATGTGCGCACTGTTCATCGCGCGGCTTTGGGACTATAAATCAGCTCTCGAAGGTCGCAGGAACACCACCGTGCTGGTCATTCTCGCCCTGGCCACTCTCGTGGCGGGGTTCTGTCTCTGGGTTATCCGGTTTGTCGCCCACCCCACCGCCCGCACGTTGTTGCGGGTGTTCGTCGGGTTGTGCCTGGCGGCGGTGGTGGCCTTTCTGGTGTTAGCGTCGGGCTTTCCTGTTTCGTTATTAGTCTCCTGAAACATTCATGGCTTCAGCGGGCGTTCCTGGTCCCTCTCGGAAAGCTCCGTACCGTCGTCCGGATGCTTCCAGGTCTGCGGTTTTTCCTCTTCATGACGATGCCGGGGTTGCTCACGCTCCGGCTCGCCCTCGCGCTTGCGTTCATCAGCCATTGCCACCTCCTGTCCGTAAGAATGGGTCACAGGTTCAAGCATAGAACAGGGCCTGTATTTTGGACGGCCCGAACGATTGATAGCCTGTACGCATCAATACTTCCAAATAACTCACTTAACATTTCTAAATGTGTCAGCCACTATCGAAGGTCTTAAGCGAAACAAGCACTTCAAAAAGAACGCTGGAGACACAAAACCATGACTAGCCCTTCCCGGCCCGACTCTGCCCGCTCGAAAGTTGGTGCGGTATTCCGCGTTACTTCGGGCAACTTCCTCGAACAGTTCGACTTCTTTCTGTTCGGTTTCTACGCCACCTACATCGCTGCCGCGTTCTTTCCTGCCGCCAATGAGTTTGCGTCATTAATGATGACCTTCGCCGTGTTCGGTGCAGGCTTCCTGATGCGCCCACTGGGCGCGATTATTCTGGGCGCCTATATCGATGACGTCGGTCGTCGCAAAGGGTTGATCGTGACCCTGTCGATCATGGCCAGCGGTACGCTGTTGATCGTGTTGGTTCCCGGTTATCAGACCATCGGCCTGTGGGCCCCGCTGCTGGTGCTGCTGGGTCGTCTGTTGCAAGGGTTCTCGGCCGGTGCGGAACTGGGCGGCGTCTCGGTCTACCTGGCTGAAATGGCCACTCCGGGTCGCAAAGGCTTCTACACTGCCTGGCAATCGGGCAGCCAACAGATTTCCATCGTGGTGGCCGCCGCACTGGGTTACGGCCTGAACGTATGGATGGCACCGGCGGTGGTAGCCGATTGGGGCTGGCGCATTCCGTTCGCCATTGGCTGCGTGATCATCCCGTTCATTTTCATCCTGCGTCGCAACCTGCAGGAAACCGAAGAGTTCGCCAGCCGCAAGCATCGCCCGACCATGCGTGAAGTGCTGGCCACTCTGGCCAAGAACTGGGGCGTGGTGATCGGCGGCATGTTGATGGTGGCCATGACCACCACCGCGTTCTACCTGATCACCGTGTACGCACCCACCTTTGGCAAGACCGTGCTGCAATTGAGCACCTCCGACGCCCTGCTGGTGACCTTGCTGGTGGCCCTGTCGAACTTCGTCTGGCTGCCGATCGGCGGCACCCTGAGTGACCGCTTTGGCCGCAAGCCGGTGTTGCTGGTGATGACTGCTCTGACGGTCATCACCGCTTACCCGGCGCTGTCGTACGTGGTGAATGCGCCGAGCTTCGGCCACATGCTGGAAACCCTGCTGTGGTTCTCGTTCCTGTACGGCATGTACAACGGCGCAATGATTCCGGCCCTCACCGAAATCATGCCGGTGGAAGTGCGCGTGGCGGGTTTCTCGCTGGCCTACAGCCTGGCGACCGCGATCTTCGGCGGCTTCACCCCGGCCATCTCCACCTGGTTCATCCACGTGACCGAAGACAAGGCTTCGCCGGCCTACTGGATGATGTTCGCCGCCGCCTGCGCGCTGTGCGCGACCCTTGCGCTGTACCGCCGCGCCAGCAACCGTGGGCAGGCAATGCAGGGGGCCGCGTGATGAAACCTCTGCTCAAGGCCCTGACGGCCCTGGCCCTCGGCGCTCTGGCGCTGACGGCCCAGGCCGAGCAACTCAAGGTGATGACCTCGGGCGGCTTCACCGCTGCCTACAAGCTGCTGGGCCCGCAATACGCCAAACAGAGTGGCGACACACTGGACACGATCCTCGGCCCGTCGATGGGCAAGGCGCCGGAAGCGATTCCCAACCGTCTCGCCCGGGGCGAGCACGCCGATGTGGTGATCATGGTCGGCTATGCCCTGGATGACTTGATCAAGCAGGGCAAGGTCGACAAGGCGTCCCGCGTGGAACTGGCGGATTCGCGTATCGGCCTGGTGGTCAAGCAAGGCGCCGCCAAGCCGGCCATCGGCACCGACGCCGAACTCAAGGCCGTGCTGAGCCAGGCAAAGTCCGTGGCGTACTCCGACAGCGCCAGCGGCGTGTATGTCGAGAAAGAGCTGTTCAAAAAACTCGGCATGCCCGCCAAGGGCACCATGATCGAACGCCTCCCGGTGGCCGAACAGGTCGCCAAGGGGGATTACGAAGTGGGCTTGCAACAGGTGGCGGAATTGCTGCCGGTGCCGGGCGTGACCTATGTGGGCAAGATTCCCGAGGACGTGCAATCGGTAACGCGTTTTGCGGCAGGTATTCCGGTGAATGCCGAACACCCGGAACAGGCCAGGGCGCTGCTGCACTACCTGGCCTCCCCCGAGGCGCAACCCGTGGTGCAATCCACCGGCCTGGATTCGGTTTCACGCTGACCGGAACGGCATTTCCCGCACCAATCGTTCCAACTCCAGCGCCGCCGGCGGCAGTGTCCGCCCGCGGCGTTTGATCAAGCCCACATTGCGCATGACCTGCGGTTCCACCAGCGGCACGCTGACCAGAATCGGGTGCTCTCCCGCCGGCATGGCAATCGACGGCACCATCGCCACGCCCAGCCCCGCCTCCACCAGCCCGATCATGGTGGTCACGTGGTGCGTCTCGCAGATACTCGGCTTTTTCACCCGCACGCCGCGCAGGGCCTGGTCCAGCAGGAAGCGGTTGCCTGAGGTTTTGTCCACGGTGATGTAGTCATGCTCGTAGGCTTCGGCCCAGCTCACGCTCTCACGCTCGGCCAACGGGTGATCACGGCGACAGGCAAGCACGTAGCGCTCTTGCAACAGCAACTCGAACTCCACCTCATCGGCCAGGCTGCCGCTGAAGCTGACGCCGAAATCGGCCTCGCCACTCTCCACCGCGTTGCACACCTCGCCAGCGCTGGCGTCCAACACCCGCAGGCGAATTTTCGGATAGAGCTTGTGGAATTCGGAAATCACGTGGGGCATGAAGTAATACGCCGTGGACGGCACGCAGGCGATGGTGACATTGCCCATGCGCGTCGAGGCGACGTTGCTGATGCCCATCAGCGCGACATCCAGGTCATCGAGCATGCGCTCGACCTGCGGCAGGAAGGCGCGGCCCACCATGGTCAGGCTGACCCGCCGCGTGGTGCGCTCGAACAACTTCACATCGAGGGCGGACTCAAGCTTTTCGATACGCCGGCTGAGGGCCGGCTGCGAAATCCGGATGGCTTCGGCGGCGCCGCGAAAACTGCCCTTGTCTACCACGGCGCGAAAAGCCTGGAGGTCGTTGAGGTCGAAGTTGATGATCACGGCGATGGCCAGGTTGGTCGAGGGGATGGGCATTATCATATGGCGTGCGGGCCGGCGCCATGCGTGGCGGCGCCGGTAGTGTCGAATAACCCTGCTACACATATGAAGTCATACTTATCAGGGACTTATTCGCTGGCCGGCGCTACGCATTTTTTGGAAAGGAACAATACTTCCAGCTTCACCCGACCACACAGAGTCATTGCCGCTCATGGAAACCTGCCAGCACTCAAGCCCTTTTTGGGCTGACGACGAAACACCGGACATCGGTATCGACCAGTTGCTCCTTGCATCACGCCAGTGGTCGAGTAGGATTGAATCCTACCCACTCTCGGCGGACCTCTCGATGCGCTCAACCCAACAAATGAGCATTACCCTGCCTGTGGAAATGGCTGCCATGGTCAAGGCCAGGGTCGCTGCCGGCGAATACGCCAGCGAAAGTGAAGTCATACGCGATGGCCTACGGGTGTTGCTGGCCCGTGATCGCGCCATGGAGCAATGGCTGCACGACGAGGTGATCCCCTCCGCAGTCGCCCTTGAGACTAACCCCGCTCGGGCACTCACCACCGAACAGGTACGCGAACACATGATGGCCAAACGTAAGCGAAAAGGCATTTCCAGGCCGTGAGCTACGCGGTCATCTTTTCGCCCGAGGCCCTGGCACAGCTTGATGCACTTGAAGACTACATCAGCGAAAACGGTTCCCCTCACGTAGCGACGCGCTTTATCGACCACCTCATCGACTACTGCGAAAGCCTTTCCCTGTTCCCTCTACGCGGCACCTGTCGCGATGACCTGCTACCCGGGCTGCGCGTCACTCATTTTCGACACGCCACGGTCATCGCGTTCCGAGTTGACACCCACACCCAGACGGTGTCGATCCTGGGAGTGTTTCATGGCGGGCGTGATTACACGACACTGTTGCACGACGATGCGCGCTAGCTTCGCACTTGCATCCCCACAGCCGGACCAGAGTAATCAATGACGAAAACAACCAGAAAAATGCAAGGCTTTCGCATGCTGAGGCGAGCACTGTGGGGCGTCAGCCTGCTGTGCATCGCCTGCCTCGGCTTTTTCGCCTGGCAGAGCTTCTACCCGGTCAGCGCTGCCGCCGGCTGGAGTGTGCAGGTGGTGCATCGCGACGTACCCAAGGTCGCCTCGCTGATGCCGTTGCCGGATGGCTCATTGATGGTCAGCCAGGAACTCGATGACGCCAAAGGCAGCATCGTGCGCCTGCACCTCGACGGCACACGCGAAGTGGTGGTGGGCAACCTTTCCAAGCCCGATGGCATGTTCGCGACCCGGGGTGGTTGGGTATTCAGCCAGGAGTCCGGTGGAGCGCCCGTCAGCTTTCTCAAGGACGGCAAGGTCACTGAGCTGTTTCGCGGCGAAAACGTGCAGGGCCTGTGGGATGAAGGCGATGATCTGTACGCCATCGAAGACCGCCGGGATGAAGGCCGGATCCTGCGTTATCGCTGGAGTGACCAGTCCCTGAGCGTGCTGCGCGACCGCCTGGAGGAAGGCGAGTCCATCGTGCGCTGCACGGATGGCCGCATGCTCTACACCGAGAAGAAAAAAGGCGTGGTGCGCGAACTCACCGACGACGGTCACGATCCTGTGGTGCTGAGCGGGTTGAATCAGCCGACGTTTCTGATGTGCGATGAACGTGGCTTATGGGTCAACGAAGACGCCACACACCGCGCGCGCTTGCTGCTCATCGATAAACAGGGGCACCAACAGACGATTCTTTCGTTCCTCAAAGCGCCACAGTCGATTGTCCCCACGGGCCGGGGGAGCTACCTGTTGGCCGAAGGCGGCCGGGACCGAGTGCTGGAACTGCGTTCCTCGGAACAGCCCTGATGAATGTCGGCCTACCGCTGGTCTCCCGACGCGTTGACGAGTCGAAGCTTCGAGACTTTCATTAAAGTGACCGCATCCGGCAATTCGTCGGCGTGCAGCGGGATACAAGGGTTTCGAGGATACGAAGAATGAGCGAGAGACAAAACGGCACGGTGAAGTGGTTCAACGACGAGAAGGGCTACGGCTTCATCACACCGGAGAATGGGGCTGACCTGTTCGTCCATTTCAGGGCGATCGAAGGCAGTGGATTCAAGACATTGAAAGAAGGACAGAAGGTCACGTTTGAAGCGGTGCAGGGCCAAAAAGGCCAGCAGGCCGACAAGGTACAGGTGGTGACCTGAGGAGCGTGTCATCCACAGTGTAAAAGCCTGCCGAACATCCGGACCAGCAGGCTTTTACAAGTTCACGTACCGTCAAGTTGCGCCGAGCAGCCTTATTTGACCCACGCCTGCGGGTGGCTGAAAAACGCTTGGGCGTTGCTGTCCAGCGTTTCGAGGTGATAACCGCCCTCCTGTACGATCACACAGGGCAAGCCAAGCTCGCGGATCCGCTCACCCAGGCGGGCAAACCCTTCGCGCGTCACCGCTACCTTGCTTTGCGGATCCAGCTCGTAGATATCGAAACCCAAAGACAACACCAGCACCTGCGCCGAAAAATTCTTCACCGCCGCCAACGCGCGCTCCAGTTGTTCGAAGAACACTGCTTCGCTTGCACCGTGAGGCATCGGCAAGTTCAGGTTGAAGCCTTCACCGGCGGCGCTTCCCCGCTCATCGGCAAAGCCGGCAACGCCAGGGTAGAAGTTGGTGGGGTCGCCATGGATCGACACGTACAGCACATCGTCGCGCTCGTAGAAAATTTCCTGGATACCCTGGCCGTGATGCATATCGGTGTCGAGCACGGCCACCCGCTGGAAACCTTCGCGTAGAACCTGCGCCGCGACGGCGGCGTTGTTGATGTAGCAGAAACCACCTGCCGCATCGAAACGAGCGTGGTGACCCGGCGGGCGGCACAGGGCATAGGCAGCCGGTGCGCCATCGAGAATATCCCGGGCGGCGGCGACGGCACTCTGGGCCGACCAATAGGCAGAGCGCCAGGTCAGCTCGCCGACCGGACAACTGCCATCCGCCAGGTAACGCGCGGCTTGGGCGAGAATGCCGCGCAGCGCATTGGGCTCGCGCACGAAAATATTGGACATGACTTCATCGCCCCAGTCTTCGGGGATTTCCTTCCAGCGCGCGTGCGCTTCCTGGAGGAAGGTCAGATAGGCCGCACCGTGTACCGCCAACAGCGGGTCGAGGCCATGATCCAGCGGTTGAAGAATCTCGAACCCCAGGTTTTGCGCAGCCTGCAAGAGGTTACGGGCACGCTCGGGGACTTCCTGGGGCGTGCGCATCTGGCCACGGGAGTAATAGCTGCGCGGATGATGCAGCAGTTGTTCGGGGTGGAAAAACGTACGCATGACACTCTCCTTACTGAACCTGACCGGCGCGCTTCAATACCGCGTTGAGCAACACATCGGTGCCCTGACGTACGTCCTCGGGCAATACATCTTCGGCTTCGTTGTGACTCAAGCCGCCCACGCACGGAATGAAGACCATCGCGGTGGGGCAATAGCGGGCCAGGTGAATCGCATCGTGGCCGGCACCGCTGACGATGCGTTGCTGGCTGTAGCCCAGCGTATCCACCGCGTCCTGCACACAGGCAACGCATTCGGCGTCGAAGGGTGTAGCCGGGCTGATCCAGTGCGGGCTAACCGTCACGCTCAGGCCACGGTGTTCGGCGATAGCCTGCAACCGCTGGCGTACCTGTTGCTCCATGGCGTCGATCTCAGCGTCGCGATGGTGGCGCAGATCGATCGTGAAACTCAGCAATCCGGGAATGGTGTTGCGCGAGGATTTGGCGATGCTCAACTCGCCCACGGTGGTCAGGCCCTCCGGGGCAAAATCCGTCGCCAGCTGTTCCACCGCCTGGATCATCTGCGCGGCGCCGTACAAGGCATCCTTGCGCAGCGGCATCGGTGTGGTGCCAGCATGGGCCGCCATGCCATCGACCCGCACGTCGAGCCAGCGAATCGCCTGGCCACCGGTGACCACGCCGATGCTCTTGGCGTTGTCTTCCAGGATCGGACCCTGTTCGATATGGGCTTCGAAGTAAGCATCCACCGTACCACCCAATGGGCGTAAACCGTTGTAGCCCGTGGCCTGCAGCGCCTGGCCAACGCTGATGCCGTCGACGTCCGCTGTGGCCAGCGCCTTGTCCAGCGCCAGGGTACCGGTGAATACCGCCGAACCGAGCATGGCCGGAGTAAAACGAGCGCCTTCTTCGTTGGTCCAGACCGCGATTTCCAGCGGCTTTCGCGTGCGGATCCCGTGATCATTGAGGCTGCGGATCACTTCCAGACCAGCCAGCACACCGTAGACACCGTCGAAACGCCCGCCTTCGGGCTGAGTGTCGAGGTGGCTGCCCATCATCACAGGGGCTGCATCAGGCTCGGTGCCGGCCCGGCGGGCAAACAGGTTGCCGATGGCGTCCACGCTCAGGGTCAGCCCGGCGGCGTTACACCAGTGGCTGAACAGTTCGCGTCCGGCCTGGTCTTGCGCGCTCAACGCCAGGCGGCAACTGCCGCCGCGCGCTGTGGCACCGATCTCGGCCATGGCCATCAGGCTTGCCCACAGGCGCTCGCCATTGATCTTCAACATCACTCACTCTCCTTCAAACACTGTGGGCCATTTCGTGACGATGGGCAGTGGCGTGGCGGCGCGACAACGCCAGTACACACACCAGCGAGACCGTCGCGATCAAGCTGTAAAACACTGCCATTGGCCACCACTGGCCCTGATATTCATGGGCCAGCCAGGTGCCGATCAACGGCGTCAGACCCCCGGCCAGCGCACCGCACACCTGATAGGCCAGGGAGATCGCGGTGTAACGCACGCGGGTTTCAAACAGCCCGCTGACAAAGCCCGCGATCACTGCGTAAAACGACGCCATGCACACCACCGCCAAGGCGATGCCGAGGATGATCAAGGGCGCCTGGCCGCTGCTGACCAGCACGAACATCGGATAAGGCGAGGCCATGGCCAGCAGCGTCATCGCGCACAGAAAGCGTGTGGCGCCGACCTTCTCCGCCACCCACGCCGCCAGGGGCTGGACGCAGAACTGGATAATGGCCACGAAGAACAGACACTCCAGAATCAGCGAACGCGGCAGGCCCAGTTGCTGGGTGCTGTAGGCAATCATGAAGGTGTTGGTGAAATACACACCGGCGATGCCCAGGGTGTTGGCGCCGATGCACAGCAACAGTGGACGCCAGGCGCTGCGCAGCACCTCGATCACCGGGGCCTGGTCCTGCTTGATCGCACGGGCTTTTTCCGCCAAGGCCTGGTCTTCGAGGAACTCCGGCGATTCATTCACGCCCAGGCGAATCGCCAGGCCGACGATCAACAACAACGCGCTGGCAAGAAACGGCACGCGCCAGCCCCACGACAGCAAGTCGTCTTCGGGCAAACGGGTTACCGCGCTGAACGCCAGCAGCGACAGGATCAAACCCGCCGGGCTGCCCAACTGGGCGAATGAGGCAAAGAAGTTGCGGCGCCCCTTCGGCGCATGCTCACCGGCCATCAACACCGCCCCACCCCACTCTCCGCCGACCGCGATGCCTTGCACCACGCGCAGCAAGATCAACAGCACCGGCGCGGCCATGCCGATTTGCGCATAGGTCGGCAACAGGCCGATGCACACCGTGACCACTCCCATCATGACCAGGGTGATTACCAGGGACTTCTTGCGACCAATACGGTCGCCGATATGCCCGAACACAATGCCGCCCAACGGCCGAGCGAAGAACCCTACGGCAAAGGTGCCGAAGGCAGCCATGGTGCTGAACAGTTTGTCTTCGGACGGGAAAAACAGTTGGCCGAACACCAGCGCGGCGGCGGTGGCGTAGATGTAAAAGTCGTACCACTCGATCATGGTGCCGATAAAGGCGGCGGCCGCAGCACGGCGTGGCTGGGGCGAAGCGGAAGGCTTCATGGGACGGGCTCCTTTGGTTATTTTTCTGGCAGGAGAAAGGTCAAACGCATGCGCTCTGGTGGCGCTTGTCAGGGGTGATTTATCGGCCCGGGGCTATGATTAGTCAATTTTCTATTTATTATTCAAATTATAAATCATGCTTATTATTGGGTTATCCATGGCTGAACCCCGCCGCGACATTCACCCCCTGCTCAACGATCGCCTGGATTGGAACCTGCTGCGCACCTTCCGTGTGATCGGCCAGGAACTGAGCATCAGCCGCACCGCCGCGCGCCTGCACCTGACCCAGCCCGCCATCAGCCAAGCGCTCAAGCGCCTGGAAGAACAGCTCGACTGCCAACTGATCGCCCGCCGTGGCCCACGCTTTGTACTCACTGAAGCCGGCGAGCAGATCTTTGCCATCGCCGGCGAGATGTACGGCCAGGTCTCCCAAATGAGCAACGCCTTGCAGAAACCCGGTGACGAAGTGATCGGCAAGGTGCGTTTGTTGATGATCAGCCGGATCAACTCGGACATCTTCGATGAATGCCTGGCGAACTTTCACCGTGAACATCCGCGCGTCGACCTGGAAGTCGAGGTGATGCGCAGCTCGGACATCGTCGCCGCGCTCCTGGAAAAAACCGCCACCCTGGGTCTGAGCCTCAATCGCAGGGCTCAGCCACGCCTGGAACAGCACCTGTTCCTGCGCCAGCGCTACGCATTTTTCTGCGGGCGGCACCACCCGCTGTTTGGCCGCAGCGGCCTGGCCGAGGGGGATTTGCAGTCAGAGAACTTCGTGAGTTTCACCAGCGACCAGATCGGCGGGATGCTCTCGCCGCTGACGATCTTCCGGGATCAACAAGGGTTCAGCGGACGGATCGTCGCGTCATCCTCCAGCCTGGAAGAGGTCCGGCGCCTGGTGATTGCCGGGTTTGGCCTCGGCTGCCTGCCCATTCATGTGGTGGCCGAGGATGTGAAAAACGGCCTGCTCTGGCGCTTGCCGCCGGATGAAGGGATAGCGGACGTGGATATCCACCTGCTGTGGAACCGGGAACAAAAGATGAGTCGGGCGGAGACGGTGTTCATCGAAAGTATTTTGCCGCGGCTGAAGTGATTGGCAGCCGCTCCGGCAACCTGCGCAAGCGTTTATCGGACCTCAGGCATCGACCATCAGGCTGGCGAGCCCACGGTTCAACGTCACCTCGCTTGTGACCAGATCGAGCTTTTGGGGCTGGGTGACAATCTTCCAGCCGCCGTTTCTGTAATAAAGAAAATTAAACCCGTTAGGCGCAGGCAAGGTTCCGGTGTTCCTGCCGTAATCTTCAAACACAACCATTGATTGAATCGGCTGCCCCTGATTACTGATGTGCTGGTTGACCGCCGCCTGGGTGGGATGTTGATTGTGGTAAACCCGGATCCTGGAGTTGTCCCCTGGGGTTGGCGTCACCACCAGCGCGCAGCCATTCATGGCGGCGGTGAACATGAAAGGGTATTCGGGGTTGTATTTCGGCAGATCGACGAATCCGGGCATGCCCATGCCCTGGATGAAAGGACACCAGTAAGCACCGATGCCTACGTCAGCGTGACTGACATTGCCCACCGGCGTTAACACCACCTGCTTCGCTTCATTGCCTCCAACGAAGTCAAAAGTGCCCATTTTCATCATGTTCAGCACAGTGGTTCTCTGACCCGACAGCGCATCCTTCTGGAAGAAAGAGACACTGTTGATGGCGGTGTCCCTGATGTAGACCAAGGGGTTGGCCCTGAAGGCTGCGTTATGATTATTCATGGTGTGCACCTCGTGGTTCAGATGATAGGAGTGAGGATCGCGCGCTACACCCCTTCCTGAAAAACACCCCGGTGAATCGATTTATTCCCGTCCTGGGCACACCTTCTGCACGACTCGGCACCGCTTCAGAGCGGCTGCACCAGAGCATCGCATCGATTGCACTGATGATTACTATCGAAACGGTCACCTGCATTTTTTCAAAAATGGATTCCTATAATCGCCTCCTGATTTCCTCTCCATCGCTTTTCAAGCGACATTCACCTTGGAACCCAACACCATGCCAAGTGCCAGCCAGGCCCCTCGTGGCCGTCCCGAACATAATCAACAGAGTGTCAAACAGCAGTGGCTGGCGATTCTCTCGGTCGCCGTGGGGGCCTTCGCCCTGGTGACCAGCGAGTTTCTGCCGGTGGGCGTGCTCAACGACGTTGCCAGCGACCTCAACATCAGTGCCGGTCATGCCGGCCTGATGGTGACCCTGCCGGGCATCATGGCCGCGCTCGCTGCGCCGTTTCTTTCGGTGGTCATTGGCGCCATGGACCGTCGCTACCTGCTGATCGGCCTGACGCTGATCATGATCATCGCCAACACCGTGGTGGCCTTTGCCAGCGACTTCAGCCTGCTGTTGTTCGGTCGCGTGCTGCTGGGCATCAGCATCGGCGGTTTCTGGGCGACGGCAATCGCCCTGAGTGGTCGCCTGGCGCCCAGGGGCGTGGACGTGGCCAAGGCCACCTCGATCATCATGATGGGGGTGACTCTCGCGACCGTGCTGGGCGTGCCGGTGGGCACCTGGCTCAGCGGCCTGATGGGCTGGCGCATGACCTTCCTGGTCACTGCATTGGTGGGCGTGCCGGTACTGCTGGCACAGGTGTTCCTGCTACCGCGACTCGACCCGGAAAAGGCGATCCTGATCAGTGACCTGCCGGCCTTGTTCATCAACCCACGCGCCCGGGTGGGGTTGATCGCCGTATTGATGATCGGCCTGGCGCACTTCGCCGCGTACACCTATGTGGCGCCGTTCTTCAAATACAGCTCCGGCTTCGACGGCCCGACCATTGGTTCGCTGTTGCTGCTGTTTGGCGTAGCCGGGGTGTTCGGCAACATCTTTGCCGGTTTCGCCGCCAACCGCAGCGTGCGCCACACCCTGTTGCTGGTGGCCCTGATGATCGGCACCGGCACCGCGCTGTTCCCCTACTTCGCCACCGGCATGACCGGCGCAGCGATGCTGATCGGACTGTGGGGCTTCGCCTTCGGAGCCTTCCCGGCCTGCGCCAGCATCTGGATGTTTGTCGTGGCACCCAAGGATGTCGAACGCGGCATGCCGCTGTTCGTCGCCCTGTTCCAGGTGATCATCGCACTGGGTTCGTTCTTCGGCGGCCGCATCGTCGACCAACTGGGCAGCTCGGTACTGTTGAGCCTGGCCACCGCGCTGGTGGGCTGTGGGTTTGTGACGGTGCTGGTGCTGGGGCGCAATGTGAGTAACAGCCTGGCGGCTCAGCCGGCCTGAGTGAACTGCAATGACTAGAAAGCCTGCTGAGCGTCGAGCTCGGCAGGCTTTTTCAGTTTATGGCCATCAGTCGCCTGGAGTGTCTACGGCGGCGCCGGCTGGCTCGCATCCTTGGTAAGGATAAAGGCGCTGAATGCCAGAAAATCATCCAAGTGCTGAGTGATGATTGCCACCGTGATCGGCAATTGGAGGGTTTGATACTCGTGCACCGCAATATTGCGAAAGCCAACCATGTTCTTCAGGCTGGTCAGCAGGCTCGAACTGACCCACCCGCTTCGGGACAGTAATTCGAACACGTCCCGCGCACTCTGGGGAACGCCCAACCGCTCACGACGGATCAGATGCTGCCCCATATCCAAGGCTGCTTCGCACGCACGTTGAATATTCAAAATCGCCGCATCCTGACGGGTGAAGTCAGTCGCAAAGCTGGCCGGGTCCTTTTCATACTCCTCGCGGGCACGAGCGACACAACGCTCGATGCTCGAGGCTTTGTTGATGAGCACATCATCGACCATGCACTTTCCCTTCCTTTTGAATATCGGCCAACAGCCCTGCCCTTGCGGTGTCCAGAGCAGTTTTTTCACTGAGGATGTAGCTCTCGAAGATACCTGCCTCGCTATCCTTCTTCCAAAGCTGACGCCCGGTTGTGATGACCTGATATTGCATGACCGTGGAGGCTGCCCGCAGGTCCAGCAAATCGACAGGCACTTTCACAATGTCAGCGAGCTCCCCAGCTACCTGCCACAACAACAGCGGGTCTAAAGGGCCAGCTGACAGTACGGCCAGGTCGAGGTCGCTGTCAGCATGCGCGTCCCCCGTCGCCTGGCTGCCAAAGACATAGACAGCCATAAGATCAGGAAGCCCCACCAATAAATGCGCCAGCACCGGTTCAACGTTCATTCTGCGATTCACCTGTCATCTGATGAATGACCGTAGCAGAATTCATTCTGAAATTTCTGCCCCAAACAAAAAACCCCCAACAACAATTAAGTTATCGGGGGTTTTTCATTTTCAATAATGGCGGAGAGATAGGGATTCGAACCCTAGGTACCCGCGAAGGTACAACGGATTTCGAATCCGTCCCATTCGGCCACTCTGGCATCTCTCCAACGGCGCGCATCATAACAGCGTGACTCAGGAAAGCAAAGCGCCGAAGCGATTTTTTTCCGTGCTATCAGATGCTTGCGTCGATTAAAGCGGTACGCCCAGACGGTTGGCGACTTCTTCGTAGGCTTCGATGACGTCACCGAGGCCCTGGCGGAAGCGGTCCTTGTCCATCTTCTTCTTGGTGTCCTTGTCCCACAGACGGCAGCCGTCCGGGCTGAATTCGTCGCCCAGGACGATGGAGCCGTCGTGGAACACGCCGAATTCAAGCTTGAAGTCCACCAGCAACAGGCCGGCGTCGTCGAACAGCTTGCTCAGCACGTCGTTGACCTTGAGGGACAACTCCTTCATGCGCGCCAGTTGCTCAGCGGTGCCCCAGCCGAACGCCACAACGTGGGATTCGTTGATGAACGGATCGCCCTTGGCGTCGTCCTTCAGGAACAGTTCGAAGGTATAAGGGTTGAGCTTGAGCCCCTCTTCCACGCCAAGACGCTTGACCAGGCTGCCCGCGGCGTAGTTACGCACGACGCATTCCACCGGGATCATGTCCAGTTTCTTGACCAGGCACTCGTTGTCGCCCAGCAGCTTGTCGAATTGGGTCGGGATACCGGCCGCTTCGAGTTTCTGCATGATGAAGGCGTTGAACTTGTTGTTCACCATGCCCTTGCGATCGAGCTGTTCGATGCGCTTGCCGTCGAACGCCGAGGTGTCGTTGCGAAACAGCAGGATCAGGCGGTTGGCGTCGTCGGTCTTGTACACCGACTTGGCTTTACCGCGGTAGAGTTCTTCACGTTTTTCCATGATGGGCTCCGCTTGCTAAAGGGTGGGCTAGGCGATGTGTCGCCAGTCGAGCCCTGAATCTTGATCGGCCAGTTGCAGCCAGTCCGGGTCGCACCCGAGGGTGTCGACAAAACATTGCCGGGCCAGCTGCGGCAGGTTGTTCTTGCTGCTCAGATGGGCCAGGACCAGGTGTTGCAGGTCTTGCCAGCCCAACTCATACACCAGGTACGCCGCCTGGTGGTTGTTCAAATGTCCCAGGTCGCCACCCACCCGCTGCTTGAGAAAGTACGGGTAATGACCACGCGCCAATAAATCCCGGCAGTGGTTGGACTCGATCATCAGGGCATCGAGATCCCGGTAACCGTCCAGCACCCTGGAGCAGTAGGAGCCCAGGTCGGTGAGAACGCCAAAACGCCGCTCTCCGTCACTGAACACATACTGAGTCGGTTCCTGGGCGTCGTGCGCCACCGCAATCACGTCAATGCTCAACGCGCCGATCCGTAACGTCTCGCCACCGGCCAGGAAACCTGCGGGCTCCAGAGGTTGGCGCATCCCGCGCAAAGTACCGCGGCTCAAGTACACCGGCACATTGTAGCGTCGAGACAGCAAACCCACGCCATGCACATGATCGGCATGTTCGTGGGTCACCAGAATCGCGCTCAACTGCGCGGGATGAACGCCAAGGCGCAACAGGCGCCGCTCGGTTTCTTTCAGCGAGAAACCACAATCCACCAGCACGAGCGTATCGTCGTGGGCGACCAGCGTGCCGTTCCCTTGACTACCGCTGCCGAGAACGGCAAAACGCATCGGATCAGCCCAGATTGTCCTGAATCACGCCCAACACTTTGCGCGCGGTTTCAGCCGGCGCAACGGTATTGATGTTCTTCTCGACGGTGACTTGCACGTTGTCGCCAACTTTGCTCAGACGTACCTGATAACGCTCGGCACGGGTCTCGATCTCTTCCTTGGTCGGCTGGCTGCCGAACAATTTGCCGAAGAAACCAGGCTCGTCGTCCTTGCGCTCGGCCTTTTCAGCCACGTTGATGTAGTAGAGACCCAGGCTGCGGTTGATGTCTTCGACGCGCCATGGCCCCTGTTCCAATGCGCGACCGACACTGGCCCAGGCACGGTCCAGATCTTCGCCCAGGTTCAGCACCACGTTGCCGCTGCCGTCCTCGGTGAGGCTGACACGGCTCGGCGTATCGTAATCACGTGCAGCGAGCAGGGAAACCGAACCGCCCTTCTCGGAGATACGGCTCATGCTGGCCAGCATCTCGTCAACCAGTGCCGAATCGACTCCGGTATTGACCGAGCGGTTGGTGAAGTCGACGTTGGCGGTGCTGCCGGCTGGACGCTCGGCGCTGACCACGTAGACCTCACTGGTGTTGCGCTGCACACCCGGCTCGATACGCACGCGCACGCGGGCTTCGCTGTCGGCGGCTACACCGCCGGCCTGCAGGCGCTTGGCCATGGTGGCGGACAGTTCACTGCTGTGCTGCCAGGCGGTGGTGAATTCACCGGTCTGCGGGCGCTGCTCATCAAGACGGAAACCGTTGTCCTGGAAGAATTGCACCGCCACTGGCCAGACTTCGGCAGGTGGGCGCTGAGCCACGATCCAGCGGGAGTCGCCACTCTTCTGCAGGCTGTAATCGCTGGCATCCGCCACGGCCGAGATCGGCTGTGGACGTGGCACCACGTACTCACCCTTGGTGGTGTCGTCAGCCACGTTGCGCGGAATCGGCAGCAACGGGTCAAGGCGCTTGGCGACATTGACGTTCGGCGGCAGTTGCATCGGTTTGGTTGCTTGTGCTTCCAGGTAATCGCTGCCGCGGTCACGGAAGTAACCTTCCGGGCCCCAGATCCAACCGCAGCCACTGGTGCTGGAGATAATCAAGGCAAGTGCGGACAGTCCGGCCAATCGCTTCATGCGTAGTGCTTCCTCAATTAAACCAGGACGCCGGACTGGCGCAGGGCCTGTCGCAGCGGTTCGTGACAGGTTTCGCTCAGACGGGTGAGCGGCAGACGGATACCGTCCGGCATCAGGCCCATCTCGAACAGCGCCCATTTCACGGGAATAGGGTTGGATTCGATAAACAGTGTCTTGTTGAGCGGCATCAGCTTCTCGTGGATCGCGCGGGCGGTGGCGGCATCACCGGCGATGGCGGCGGCGCACATTTCGCTCATGGCACGCGGCGCCACGTTGGCGGTCACGGAGATGTTGCCCTTGCCACCCAGCAGGATCAACTCGACGGCAGTGGCGTCGTCACCGGAGTACACCAGGAAGTCGCTGCTCACGCCGGCCAGGATGTCCTTGGCGCGCTGCAGGTCGCCGGTGGCTTCCTTGATGCCGATGATGTTCGGCACGGTGGACAGGCGGATCACGGTCGCGGCCTGCATGTCGCATGCGGTACGGCCTGGAACGTTATAGAGGATCTGCGGGATGTCGACGGCTTCGGCAATGGCACGGAAGTGCTGGTACAAACCTTCCTGGGTCGGCTTGTTGTAGTACGGGGTCACCAGCAGACAGGCGTCTGCACCGGCCTTTTTGGCGTTGCTGGTCAGCTCGATGGCTTCGCGTGTCGAGTTGGCGCCGGTACCGGCGATCACGGCAATGCGGCCCGCAACACGCTTGACCACGAATTCGATGACCTGAATGTGCTCATCCACATCAAGGGTGGCCGACTCACCGGTGGTGCCGACCGCCACGATGGCGTTGGTGCCTTCTTGCAGGTGGAAGTCCACCAGTTTGCCAAGGCTGTCCCAGTCGAGATGACCTTGTGCATCCATGGGTGTGACCAGTGCCACCATACTGCCCGCAATCATGCAACCGCTCCTGCCGGAAAAAGAGAGCCGTAATGGTACTGGCGCCAAGATGCTTGTACAAGCGAAGTACCGCGTGAGGATGCGTTCTGGATCAACTAAACGACGGGCAATGCCATCATTGGGCCAAAGCGCGGCTTGACGCGGTGTTGCCTCCAACCGCCCACGCAATGAAAACGCCACCTCCTAGCCCTTGGCGACGGTTTTCGCTACCCTTCACCCTTTGATCGATACGGCCCACACAGTATCGACCGCTCATCGCTTTAGGAAGGCTGCATGTCCACCCCCACAGTTCGCGAACAATTCCTTGTTATCAGTGCCCTCGGCGCCAACCCCATGGAGCTGACCAACGTCCTGTGCCGCGCCAGCCATGAGAACCGCTGCGCCGTGGTGACTTCCCGCCTCACCCGCCATGGCGAGTGCAGCGCGCTGGTCCTGCAGATTTCCGGCACCTGGGATGCCCTGGCACGTCTGGAAACCGGCCTGCCGGGTCTGGCCAAAAAGCACGCTTTCACCGTCAACGTGGTGCGCAGTGCCGCTCTGGAGAATCGCCCCCAGGCCCTGCCTTACGTGGCGTATGTCAGTTCGGCTTACCGCTCGGACATCGTCAACGAACTGTGCCAGTTCTTCATTGACCACAATGTAGAGCTGGAAAACCTGACCTGCGATACCTATCAGGCGCCACAAACCGGCGGCACCATGCTCAACGCCACGTTCACCGTGACCTTGCCGGCCGGCGTGCAGATCAGTTGGCTGCGCGACCAGTTCCTGGACTTCGCCGATGCGCTGAACCTCGATGCGCTGATCGAACCGTGGCGCCCACAGAACCCAATGTAAGGAAGCCCTCATGGCGGTTGTGATCGACCAATCCGTAGCAGATTTCGAAGCCCAGGCCACCAGCGGCCAGACCTTCAGCCTTGCCGCGCTGAAGGGTAAACAGGTGGTGATCTACTTCTATCCGAAGGACAGCACACCGGGCTGCACCACTGAAGGCCAGGGGTTTCGTGACCAGTACAGTGCATTCAAGGCGGCCAACACCGAAGTGTTCGGCGTATCGCGCGACAGCGTGAAGTCCCACGAAAACTTCAAGGGCAAGCAGGCGTTTCCCTTCGAGCTGATCAGCGACAAGGACGAAGCTGTTTGCCAGTTGTTTGATGTGATCAAGCTGAAAAAGCTCTACGGCAAGGAATACCTGGGCGTGGACCGCAGCACGTTCCTGATCGATCGGAACGGCGTGCTGCGCCAGGAGTGGCGCGGCGTGAAAGTGCCGGGCCACGTGGATGCGGTTTTGGCAGCGGCGCAGGCATTGAACAAGGCCTGATATCAAGGTTTGTATTGACAGGCTTTTGTAGTGAGCGGGCTTGTCCCGCTCACCACACATATCGTGCAGCTACAACAGAGGGGCGACGACTGGCTCCTGCCGTGGCCAGGCATCCAGCACCGCCTTGAACAGCGTCGCCAAGGGAATCGCGAAGAACACACCCCAGAACCCCCACAACCCACCAAATAACAGTACCGCGCAGATGATCGCCACCGGGTGCAGGTTGACGGCTTCCGAGAACAGCAAAGGCACCAGCACGTTGCCATCAAGCGTCTGGATAATGCCGTAGACCGCCATCAGGTAAATGAACTGATCGCTCCAGCCCCACTGGAACAAGGCAATCAACATCACGGGCACGGTCACCACCACCGCGCCGACGTAGGGCACCACTACCGACACCCCCACCAGCAGGGCCAGCAACGCGGCATAGTTGAGCCCAAGCGCGACGAAGCCAATGTAGGTCACACCACCACAGATGAAGATTTCGATGACCTTGCCGCGGATGTAATTGGCGATCTGCCGATTCATCTCCTCCGCCACCCAGGTGATCAGCGCACGCTCACGCGGCAGGTACCCCCGCACCCAGCGACCGATCATCGCGCGATCCTTGAGGAAGAAAAACACCAGGATCGGCACCAGCACCAGGTAGATCATGATGTTGACCAACAGTGGCAGGCTGGACAGGGAGAGGGTCAATGCCCATTGCCCGAATTTTCCGATCTCGCCGCGCGCCACTTCAATGGCCTGCAGCACCTGCTCATCCGACACCAGGTGCGGATAGCGCTCCGGCAACAGCAGCAACAGGGATTGCCACTTGGCAAGCATGCCCGGCAATTCGTTGAACAGGGTAATCAACTGGTGCCACAACAACGGCAGCACCACCACGATGAACACCACCAACAAGCCCATGAACAAGGCGAACACCAGCCCCACGGCCGCCCCGCCCGGCAAGCGAAGGCGTTCCAGGGTGGTGACCAGGCCTTGCATCAGGTAGGCCAGCACCATGCCCGCCAGCACCGGCGCGAGCATGCCCCCCAGGGTGAGCACGGCGGTAAAGGCCAGAAACAACAGGACCGCCAGCACCACGGCTTCCTCATCGGAGAAGTAGCGCTGAATCCAGTCTCGTAACACTTTGAACATCAATCAACCTCGGGTGGTAGGGGCGAACGGTTCAGGCTTTGCGCAACCAGTATCGGTACACACCGGCAGCGTCTTCTTCATGCAAGAGAGTGTGGCCGGCCAGCTTGGCGAAGGTACGGAAATCACGCTGGGAACCCGCGTCGGTGGCGATCACCTTGAGGACTGCGCCGCTGGCCAAGCGATTGAGTTCCAGTTTGGCCTTGAGCAAAGGCAAGGGACAATTGAGGCCGCTGGCATCGAGCTCGGCATCAAAGGCTACAGCGTCGGTCATGGTTTACTCCGGGCACGCGGGTGGGGGGCATAGAATATCTGGTCCGAAGCTCAGTGTCCGGCTACAGTAACCTCTTTGTCGAAAGGCTTTGTGCATGACTTTTTTGCGCCCCACCCTGCTGACGCTGGCTTGCCTGCTGGCCTCTCCAGGCTTCGCTGACGACCTGCCGTCACTTGGCGACGCCAGTTCTGCCATTGTCTCGCCACAACAGGAATTCCAGCTGGGCCGGGCGTGGCTGGCCTATCTGCGCGGCCAGGTCTCGCAACTCAACGACCCGCAGCTCAAGGACTATGTCGAAACCAGCGTATACAAGCTGGTTGAGACCAGCCAGGTCAATGACCGGCGCCTGGAGTTCATCCTGATCAACAGCCCACAGTTGAACGCCTTCGCCGCTCCTGGCGGCATTGTCGGCGTCAACGGCGGTTTGTTCCTCAATGCCCAGACCGAAGGCGAGTACGCCTCGGTACTTGCTCACGAACTGGCGCATTTATCCCAGCGTCACTTCGCTCGGGGCGTGGAAGCGCAATCACGCATGCAGATCCCGATGATGGCGGCGCTGCTCGGTGGCATTATCGCCGCAGCCGCCGGCGCCGGCGATGCAGGCATTGCTGCGATTGCCGGCTCCCAGGCTGCGGCGATCCAGGAACAGCGCCGGTTTTCTCGCCAGAACGAACAGGAAGCCGACCGCATCGGTATCCTCAATCTGGAAAAAGCCGGGTACGACCCCCGCTCCATGCCGACCATGTTCGAACGCTTGATGCGCCAATACCGTTTCGACGCCAAGCCGCCTGAGTTCCTGTTGACGCACCCGGTGACCGAGTCACGGATCGCCGACACCCGTAACCGTGCCGAACAGGCCAAGCTTGGCGGTAAGGAAGACAGCCTGCGCTATCAGTTGATTCGTGCACGGGTGCAACTCCAATACGAAGACACACCGGGCCTGGCCGCCAAGCGTTTCCAGGCACAGCTGGATGAAAATCCAAAAAACGACGTGGCGCGCTATGGCTTGGCCATCGCTCAGATCAAGGGCAGCCAATTCAAGGAGGCTCGGGAAAACCTGGCACCGTTACTGGCCAAGTCGCCCAACGACATTACCTACAACCTGGCGCAGATCCAGCTGGACATGGACAACAGCCGCTTGCCCGATGCCCAGCAACGCACGGACCGCATGTTGACCCAGTACCCCGGCAACTATCCGCTGAACCAGGTGAGGGTCGACCTGTTGCTGAAACAGAACCGGACGGCCGATGCGGAAAAAGCACTGGATGGGTTGCTGAAGTCCCGCCCGGACGATCCGGATGTGTGGTATCAGGTTGCCGAAACCCGTGGTTTGTCGGGCAACATCATTGGCTTGCACCAGGCCCGGGCCGAGTACTTTGCATTGGTCGGCGATTTTCAGCAGGCTATCCAGCAACTGGATTTTGCCAAGCGTCGCGCCGGCAGCAACTTCCCCCTGTCTTCACGCATCGACGCGCGACAGCGTGAGTTGATCGAACAGGAGCGGCTGGTGAAAGGGATGATGAGCTAAAACAGGCACCCACAAAAAAGCCCCGCCTTCGTTTAACGAAAGCGGGGCTTTTTATTGCTCTGGCGGGTTACTCGGCCAGTTTGAAAGTGATGAAGCTGGCACGCCCTTCACGCAGAACCCGCATCGACACGGTACGGTTCTTCGGCAGCGCCTTGGCGATATCGGTAAATTCCTTGGTGGAGTTGATCGCCTGGTTGTTCAGGTGGGTAATCACGTCGCCTGGCTGCAAGCCGATCAGCGCAGCAGGACCATCCTGAACTTCCTTGATCACGACACCGCTCTTGAGGTCGAAGGTTTTCTTCTGCTCATCGGTCAGTTCCGCAACCGCAATGCCGAGACGGTTGCTGCTGCGCTCGGCGCCCGGTTTGGTATTACCCAAAGCATCCAGCGTTGCGCCTTCTTCCGGGATCGCACCGACCGTCAACTCAACAGTCTGACGCTTGCCTTCACGAATGACTTCCAGCTTGGCCTTGCTGCCCGCCTTCAGCGCACCGACCAAATGTGGCAGGTCGGCTGACATGATGATCGGCTGACCGTTCATGCTCAGAATCACGTCACCCACCTGCAGGCCACCCTTGGCAGCCGGGCCATCGTCCTGGATCTGTGCAACCAGCGCACCCGCCGGCTTGTCGAGACCGAAAGACTCAGCCAGATCTTTGTTCACTTCCTGAATCACCACCCCCAGCCAGCCACGGCTGACTTTGCCGCCGTTTTTCAGCTGATTGGAAACATCCATGGCCACATCGATCGGGATGGCGAAGGACACGCCCATGAATCCACCGGAGCGGGTGTAGATCTGCGAGTTGATCCCCACCACTTCACCGGCCAGGTTGAACAGCGGACCACCGGAGTTACCCGGGTTGATCGGTACGTCGGTCTGGATGAACGGCACGTAGTTTTCGTTGGGCAGGCTGCGACCGATGGCACTCACAATGCCTTGGGTCACCGTATGGTCAAAGCCAAACGGAGAACCGATCGCCACGACCCACTGGCCGGCCTTCAGGTCCTGGGATTTACCCAGCTTCAATACCGGTAAGTCCTTGCCGTCGATCTTGAGCAAAGCCACATCCGAACGCGGGTCGGTGCCCACCAACTTGGCCTTCAGTTCGCTGCGATCAGCCAGACGCACGAGGATTTCGTCAGCGTCAGCGATCACGTGATTGTTGGTCAGGATGTAGCCGTCCGACGAAATGATGAAACCCGAACCCAGGGATTGGGCCTCGCGCTTGCCACCGCCGCTACGGGGAGCACGCTGCTGCGGCATGCCACGCTCGAAGAATTCGCGCAGCATCGGCGGCAGACCTTCCAGGTCGGGCATCTGCTGGTTGGAGACTTTGCGATCCGGCAGTTTCTGTGTGGTGCTGATGTTCACCACGGCAGGCGAAGCCTGCTCCACCAACTGGGTGAAGTCAGGTAGTTCGGCCGCTTGCGCAGGCAGGGCCTGCCCCAGCACCAATACCGTGGCGACGATGGATAAATAGGACTTCAAGCGTGGTATCGACATACAGCTCCCGTTACGACGAGCAGGGTTGAGCGACAGGGTTCAAGAAACGCCGAAAACTTCGACCGACATCTTTGTTCCGCGAACAAAACAAGGCCAGAACCGACAAGTCCTGACCTATAAAAAACATAAGGATTTTTTGCAAGTGAAAATACTGATCCAGACATTTCATGTTCTCGCTAGCCGACCAGGCATCGGCTTACATTGAAAGGTCAGGATGAACATAGGATTAACGACTCACGGCTTGGCGGCTGGCTTTTTTTCACCACGCACCGACAGGGCGATACGCTCAGCGGTACCCAAGGGAATCTCACCCACGACCGTCACCATCATTTCACCGTCCACCGTGTTGAGACGGCGGGATACGGCAACCGTTGGGCCCAATTGGGTGCGGGTTTCGGTTACGTTTGCGTCGCTGACAGGCTCTAGGAACACCGAAAAACGCGCCAGTCCATCACTGTACATCAGGCTGTCGACAGTGGCCTTGGTCTGGACATCTTTGCGCGCATTGCTGCTGGTGAGCTGAAAGCCAGGCGGCAGCCATTCAAGGTGCCAGGCCTCAGTGGTATCGACTTCCGGAGCCTTGCTGTTGGCCACTGCAATGGGTGTGCATTCATTGGTGGGTTGCAGATCGCGGTCACCGGGTATCACTGAAGTGTTCAGACGAGTGAACTGAAAGCGCTCCAGTAACTGACCTTGATCGTTCAGTAACAGAGACTTGAGGGGCAGCGCCGTCTCGCGGTCCAGATGCAACTCAAACCCATAGCGGAAGGCGTCACGCGGCGTAATCGATACGATCACAGCCTCACGACCGGCCACGCGGGATTTGCCGATAACGGCAAACTCATACCATTGAGAGAGTTTTTGGGGATCGAGGGCGCGCGAAGGGGCTTCGCGTGAATTACCCAAGCCTGCGACAAGCGCGCCACTGACGCACTGAGTCCGACCGTCTACCCGTACTACTTCCTGGGCAGAACCATCGAGTTGCAGGAGACGCTCACGAACCTGACCATTCTCGACACGGTGCCAGATGTCATGGGTAGAAAAACTACCGTTACGCTCGTAGACGAACGTCCCTTCGAAGCTTTGCTGCTGCTCTGCACGCCCAAGTCGAGTGAGCCAATCCTGAGCGTCATCGGCGTGGGCGGGGAGCGCTAACCAACCACTGAGCAAAACCGTAAGGAGCGATATGGCGCGCATAGGGCTCCTTGACGATTTAGCGGTTTTCCAAGCTTGCAGCGCGGGCGTATGGCAGAGCACTTTCAGTGCCTTTCAGAGCCGATTCCTGTGCGTGCTGGCGCAGGTAGCCTGGAAGACGCTGATCTTGCCAGCCGGACTGCCCTTGCAATACGCCGTTGGCCATAGGGCCAGTGGCGTCAGAGCTTTCCTTGTAGCCAGCCAACACAGCAGGGCCTTTGACTTGCGGACCGGCCATGACCGGTTGCTGAGTCTGCTGGGCCAGCTCGGCACCCGCAATTTCGTCCTGGTTGTACAGACGAACACCCGCCAGCACAGCAACGGTTACCGAAGCAGCCACTGCCAGGCGGCCAATGCTCCGCCAAGGTCCGCGTGCAGCTTTTGCCGGAACGGCTTCATCAGCCAGCGCAGCAGAAACGGCCGCAGCAATATCCAGACGAGGGATTAGGAGATCCTTGTGCATCGCCGCCCGAGCGACTTGGTAACGAGACCAGGTATCACGGGTTTCGACATCATCAAATGCGTTGAGCACTCGACGAAGTTCCAGTTCATCCGCTTCGTTATCCATCACTGCGGACAGCGATTCCTGCAGGGCATCACGACTCATGGCGGTTCCTCTCTTGGCTGTCGCCGCTGTCTTTAGTTTTCCTGCAACAACGGTTGCAAGGCTTTATCGATGGCTTCCCGGGCCCGGAAAATCCGTGACCTTACAGTCCCCACCGGACACTGCATGACGCTCGCAATGTCTTCGTAACTCAGACCATCGAATTCACGTAAAGTTAACGCGGTACGTAAATCTTCTGGCAGTTGCTGAATGGTGCGATGGACGGTGCCCTCGATCTCGTCGCGCAGCAATGCTCGCTCCGGCGACTCGAGATCCTTGAGGCCGTGATCACCATCGTAAAACTCTGCATCTTCTGAACTAACATCGCTATCCGGTGGGCGGCGTCCGCGAGACACCAGATAGTTCTTCGCCGTGTTGATGGCGATGCGATACAGCCACGTGTAGAACGCACTGTCACCGCGGAAATTCCCGAGTGCACGGTACGCCTTGATAAAGGCTTCCTGTGCAACGTCCTGCGCTTCATGGGTGTCGTGCACAAATCGCACGATCAACCCGAGAATTTTGTGCTGGTATTTCAGCACTAGCAGATCAAAAGCTCGCCTGTCGCCGCGTTGAACGCGCTCGACCAGCTGCTGATCCTCTTCCTGGGTTAGCATGAACACTCCTCGTTGTACTTGAAGGAGGCTTGCATAACTAAACGATCAGGCTTGCAAACATAGACTCGGACTTTTCGCAAAAGTTCTCCCCCTTCAAGCAAGTTTCCGGCATGCACTGAATTGGCACACACGAAAAACGCAGCGCGGTTGATACCGACTGCGCGAATAATCTTGTCGCCGGTTTTCTGACGCGTCCGATGCTCCCGACGGGCCAATAAACTCAACGTTTTCCCAGCTTTCGGGCAACCTGCTATTGAGTCGGGGCCCATGCAAAAAGTTCCCGTTTCAATAACTGGCCGATTTTACGCTGGCGCGCACCGTAATCTCACATTGCCACGAACGCCCGCTATTGTGCCGCTCCCCCCCTCTATATACTAGTGGCCCGTGTGACCCTTTGATTCGCCGATCCAGGCGTCCTGTTTGCGCCCCCTTTGGATCGCTTTTTGCGGAATCCTTCAAATGAGCCAACAGTTTCAACACGATGTCCTGGTGATAGGCAGCGGCGCGGCCGGCTTGAGCCTCGCACTCACCCTCCCCGGCCACCTGCGGATCGCAGTCCTGAGCAAGGGCGACCTGGCCAATGGCTCGACATTCTGGGCCCAGGGTGGTGTCGCCGCCGTGCTGGATGACACCGACACCGTACAATCCCACGTCGAAGACACCCTCAACGCCGGCGGCGGCCTGTGCAACGAAGAAGCCGTGCGCTTCACCGTGGAGCATAGCCGCGAAGCCATCCAATGGTTGATCGACCAGGGCGTGCCCTTCACCCGCGACGAGCAGGCGGGCAATGACGACGGTGGCTTTGAGTTCCACCTGACCCGCGAAGGCGGCCACAGCCATCGCCGCATCATCCATGCGGCCGATGCTACCGGCGCTGCCATTTTCAAGACTTTGCTCGAGCAAGCCCGCCAACGCCCCAACATAGAACTGCTGGAGCAACGCGTTGCTGTCGACCTGATCACCGAAAAACGCCTGGGCCTCGACGGCGAACGCTGCCTCGGTGCCTACGTGCTCAACCGCAGCAGCGGTGAAGTCGATACCTACGGTGCACGGTTCACCATTCTGGCGTCGGGCGGGGCAGCCAAGGTCTACCTCTATACCAGCAACCCCGACGGTGCTTGTGGCGATGGCATCGCCATGGCCTGGCGCTCGGGCTGTCGGGTGGCCAATCTGGAATTCAACCAGTTCCACCCCACCTGCTTGTATCACCCGCAGGCCAAGAGCTTTTTGGTCACCGAAGCGCTGCGCGGCGAAGGCGCGCACTTGAAGCTGCCAAACGGCGAACGCTTCATGCCGCGCTTCGACCCACGCGCCGAGCTGGCACCACGCGACATCGTCGCCCGCGCCATCGACCATGAAATGAAGCGCCTGGGCATCGACTGCGTCTATCTCGACATCAGCCATAAACCCGAAGCCTTCATCAAGACACACTTCCCCACGGTCTACGAGCGCTGCCTGGCCTTCAACATCGACATCACCAAAGGCCCTATCCCCGTGGTGCCGGCGGCGCACTACACCTGCGGCGGCGTGATGGTCGACCAGCATGGCCGCACCGACGTGCCCGGCCTGTACGCAATCGGCGAAACCAGCTTCACCGGCCTGCACGGTGCCAACCGCATGGCCAGCAACTCGTTGCTCGAATGCTTCGTCTATGCGCGTTCGGCAGCCGCCGACATTCTCGACCAACTGCCGAACATCCCGGTGCCCGCCACCCTGCCCCGCTGGGACGCCAGCCAGGTTACCGATTCGGACGAGGATGTGATCATCGCGCACAACTGGGACGAACTGCGCCGCTTCATGTGGGACTACGTGGGCATCGTGCGCACCAACAAGCGCCTGCAACGCGCGCAACACCGGGT
The DNA here is from genome assembly GCF_054071875.1 of Pseudomonas sp. SDO524_S393. NCBI lineage: Bacteria > Pseudomonadati > Pseudomonadota > Gammaproteobacteria > Pseudomonadales > Pseudomonadaceae > Pseudomonas > Pseudomonas sp. SDO524_S393. Next base: position 42,401 of record NZ_JBSVVZ010000019.1, read on the forward strand.
ACGGTTGCTGCTGGACGAGATCGACGAGTTCTACAGCAACTACCGAGTAAGCAGAGACCTGATTGAATTGAGGAACCTTGCCCAGGTAGCGGAACTGATGATCAGGTCTGCCATGGAACGTAAGGAATCTCGGGGTCTGCACTACACGCTGGACTATCCAGGGATGCTGCCAGAGGCGAAGGATACGATCCTTACACCGACCTGATGAGGCACGTTAGGAGCCCATAGCGTAGCACCATAGGACCTCGATTTGTAACAGCTTTGGCGCACATTTGTCTCAACGCTGGGGTCCTTATCGCCTGCCCGCAAGGGTCCTTATCGTGCGCCTGAGCGAGCGTGCGAGGGCCTACGGGGGTAAGCGCGCCCAGAGAGTATTAAAGGCGATCGCTCAGATTTTTCTCTCAAATTCTAAAGGGACCTCAAGGAGTTCCTGTGTGAAATCTGAATAACCTGCGAGCCAAGAACCACTGCGAATTCATACATGGGCGCCCTACATAGCTGTCATTACATCGCTCAACAGATCGTGGGTAAGCTCAATGAGCCCCTCAGGCACGGCGACCCCACTGACTATGGCAATCATGGCGACTACCTTCCAGAAGCTGGGAGATTTAACGATAGCCTTGAGGACAGCTAACCGAACATCTTTCGCATGGTCATAGGGTCCTCCTTGAACCAGCCAATTAAAGCAATGAAATAACGTATCACTAAAAGAACCCAAGACTCCTCATAGGGAGCCTCAGGACTTCATCCATCTATTCGCCCAGCGTCACACGAGTGACCATTGGGAAATCTACCAGCTCAACTTGGAGCTTCTCGGCTGGGTCGGCTGGGTTTGCCAGCTTGAGCTGAACCTTGGCCTGAGCCATTACATCAGCCACACCAATGATCTCTACGTCCCATGCTGCTGCATTGGCGTTACGGGTCGCATGGATCTGCCACACATCGCCATCACCATCTTGGCGGAAGCTCAAAGAGGCCATGTCTTTAGGAAGCATAAAGATGCCGAGGTCTTCACCAGAATAGAACTGCGTACCACAACCCAATAGCTCCTCTACATCCGACAGACCAGCTCGTTGAGCAGCACGCTCAAGACCAGCGACTTCCTTTGCAGGAATCAGCAACACAAAGTCAGACAGCGAAGTGCCAACGGCTTGGTTGATGTTCATGGTCAGGCCGTCGATGATGTCCTCTGCGCGTTCTCGTGGGTTCTTCGACAAGCCAGTCAGTGCCTTGGTCTCGGTGGATGCAGCACTGGTCAGGATCTTCGCAATGGTCGCCCCACAGGACAGCTCAAAGTCTTTCAGCATCTTCTCGGCCATCTGACCCATGCCATTGGCAGTGAAGCCAGCCATCATGTGGTGGTCGAAGAACGTTTGACGGAAAGAGAACAGAGCGGCGTGCGGGGTCGCCTCACAGAACAGGAAGTCACCAGCGACTGCCTCACCCTTCTCAAAGGTCGAGTCATCGTAGATGGATTTACGGGGATCGAACTCAACGCTACGGTCTTGCATCAGCATAATCTGCTGTGTGGTTGGCTCAGTGCCCTTAGGGCGGAACTCACAGGGGATTGCGTCCTCTGCCGCCGCTTCCCAGTCACCGCCGTTAAAGTAGTCGTCAAGGCCCTCTGTAAGGATCTCAACGAACGTCTCAGCGCCAGTCGCGCCGTTGTCCTTTACCTCAGCCGAGGAGTTAAAACGGATGATGCCGCCTTGCTCAGTGAGAGCGGTAGACCAGTTGGTGGGCTTGATGTATTCGTTAGTTTTCATGTGGGATCTCCTTGAGTTGTTCGAAGTGATGTTCTTTGTGGACCGCTTAGCTGTTGTCAATTACGACGAGCTGCGCGAATGGCCGCACCGTGTGCCCGGATGTCTGCTGCTCGTTTCTCTTTGGCTTCACGAGCCCGAGCCACTTCAAGGCGTGTAGGTGCCTGATAGGAAGCGCATCGGTCTGCGTGGAACTGAGCGTCACGGAGCTGAGCTGCTCGAAGGTCTTCACCTGCTTTGATCTCTTGGCGGGCCAGCGAGGTCTGCTCAGGGAATGCTGAGGTACTGAGACCAGCTTCGATGTACTGGCGCACGATGGCCGTGATCGAACTGTGATTCTTACCAGCAGCAGCGATAAGACCTGCAAGCATTACGCCCTCGGCATAAGCCTTGGTCACGGGTTGGCCTTGAACGGTCAAGGAGTTGTCACTGAGTTGGATGTCGAGCTTCATATTGGGGTTCTCCTTTGAGAGACCTTTAAGCAAACCTTGCCGCCATGATCGCGTGACCAATGGGGAAAGGAGACCCGCACGGGATCAACAAGGTTTGCTTAAAGGTATTGGATTGAATGTGGTTTCACAGTCCTGTGGGGTTAACTTGGCGGGGACTGTAGGAGCGCCTCTGTGCTGAATGGCGGACAGCGAGGAGGTTCCGGTGTGGTGCATAGATTGCCCACTACTGACGCTTAGGGCGCCTCGTGGGACTTTGAGGAGACCATGGGTGACTGATTCCCGTGGCCTTAGTGAGGGTTTTTACGACACCAATGTTTACTGGCCCAAAGGGACCTCAGCAAGCATCCTTGTAGGCCACGACGATTGGCTGATTAGACATCGGGATCTGTAGGTCACAGCGGATCAGAGTCTTGAGTGGCAGACCAGCCTCAAGGGCTTCTTTGAGAGCGCCCGTGAAGGACGTACCCATAGTGCGATCGGTGTATGCATAGACCACATCCATGTCATAGATGGTGCCCAACTCAGGACAACGAGAGCGGCCCGGTGCGGTAGCCTTTGTGAGTGCTGTGCGTAGCTCAATGAGGCGGGAGCGGCGTGGCTTAATGAAGAACTGATTGATGATGCTCAAATCAGCTTCAGTTGGAATGGTCTTGCCGTAGTTCAATTGGGCAGTCATAGGGATCTCCTTGAATTAATGAATGGCCTTTGTGGTCAAGCCTTCGGTGTTGTCGCCTGTGATAGCGATCGTATAGCCATGCTCATCGACTACAGCCTTAGGGCGGCTCGCTGTGTTGACCGCTGCGTTGATTTCACCGGCATTCGCTGAGAGCCACTCTGTGAGGCCCTTGGAGGTGACCTTGAATAGGTGCCCACCATTTGCCTTTACGACCAGATTGGAAGGCTTGAGTACAGTCACGTAGCCTTTCTTAACGTAGCCTGGGTTGATCTCAGTGTGCCCGTGGAGATTCCTTCGGGCCTTCTTTAAGCGGATCATAAGGGCTAAGAACTTGTCGGGGTGTTCAATGCCAGCGAGTCGACATGCTTCACGCCAGCTATAGCCAACTGAGCGACCCTTTCGGACGTGCTCATCGTAGGCTGGGGCCATTGCATCGACTCGTGTTTGTAGGTCAATGAGGGTCGCAGTGATGGCCTGAGAGGCGAACGCTGGGTTAGCTGCTTGCTCCAATTCGATCCATCGACCAATGACTGTGTAACGCAATGCAGTGTCGTAGCCGGTGATGAGCGTGAAGACCAGATGCTTATTGAGGACCAGCATTCGATATTGCTTACCTCGGTTCTCAAAGGTTCCTTCAGTTGCGTCTACGTCCTTACTTTCAATTTGGCTCCCCAGATTTGGGGCGCGAGATTTCATGACCAGTTCAATAGCCCGGTCTGCATCCCGAAGTACGTGGTCGTGTCGCTTGCCTGTCATTGCGGCAATCTCAACGGTGGTCATGGTGATCGTGTTCAAGGTGGTCATGGTGTTCTCCTTATGTGCTCAAGGTTCTCTCTTAGAGGTCCTCTTAGAAAGAGGGTGATATTCATCACTAACCCTCTCTCAATGAGACTGGTCGATAAGTGGTCGATGCTCCTCCTCAATGAGACTGGTCGATAAGTGGTCGATGCTCCTCCTCAGAGGGTCCTTTAGTTTTAACAGTATGCGGCATTTAATCAGCAGTGCTTTCCGTGCCCAGCGTCCTTAGGTCGTAATGCAGCTTTGCGAGAACTTCGGGGCTTGGTGGCTCAAGCTGGTCTTCCCAGTCGTTTGAGCGGGTCGATTCCTTTAGGAAGCCGTAGTGCATCTCGTGGATAAGATCACCTGGGCGACTCTTGAGTAGGTACGGCATTGCCAGTTCGATTGCCTTCACATAGCGCTGAGCCTGCCGAAGACCCAGCCTGTATTGAGCTGTAACGGTGGCCGCAGAGACAACCTCAAGGTCCGCAAGGATCGCCACGAGGCGCTTAACGGACAACGGCTTAGATGAACCGCCTACGCCAATAGCCCGGTCATGCCAGTCAAGTCGAGCGATGCCCGCAAGGATGTCCATAGCGAATTTTGGATATTGACCCCAGTATGTGTGGGGACCAATGAAGCCATGGAATAGGTTATTGATGATCTTGGTTGGGCGGCCACGTCCGCGCTTGGTGGTCTCAATGGTGGTAATGGGTTCATGTAGAGCAGGGTCATAGCTGGTCATGGTGTCCTCCTAAGGTCAGTTGGTGTGCTGTAGCCTTAGTGAGTTCTTTTAAATCCTCCCCCCAGTTTCCTACTATCATGTGCCCGTATTCATTGACCCAAAGGGACCCATTGCGATTGGGTTGGTGGACTCCTCAGCGTTGTAGGAGCCGGTCTTGCGGATGGTTGGTAGGACCTCCTCTGTGACCCACTTGCGGAATGGCTCAGTCTGAGGTGCTCGTGACCTGAGCAGCATTGCGTACACTTCGGGCTCAATGAACATGACCGTATTGCAGCGCAGGCAGCGGCCCAGGTGGTCCTCTGGGCGGCTAATGGGTGAATCACCCATCAGTGCCTCAAGCATCCTCCCGTGCCCAGACCCGTGCTTAGTCTTTCGGTGGTCCCGTACTGCGACAGATGGGTCTTTCAAGCCAGCCGCTCGGGCCACTTGCGTCGCCACGAACAGCAGCTCATGCTCAGGGTGTCCAACCAGAACGTCCAGTTCGATGCCCATAAAGTTGCGCTTAAAAATCCTGCCTAACTTTATAAGTAATTGTCATCGACAAGTATTAGTTCAAGCGTAGGCTTAGACTTAACGGGATTAGTTTCCATACAAGTATCTCTCAATTGTTGTCTGTCAGCTTAAAGGATTTGCTCAACGCCTCAGCCATCCGTTCTACCTGAACGGCGCTGCCAGATCCATACAGATCATAACTAATCGACCCCGACGAATGCCCCAAGATTGCCTCAGCGGTCCCCACAGGCACCTCAGCGGCCTTCAAGGCACCGGCCAGCGAGTGACGTAACGAGTGGAAGGTCTGAGTCCGATCAGCGTTTAGATTCAAGACATCCCTCAGGGCTCCATTAAGCACGTTTGAGAACTGACCAGCGCCTAACGTGAACAGCCGAGAGTCGGAGCTATCGACAAACGCAAGGAACGCTTTTAGGTCAAAGCCATAGGCCTTATCGGTCAACGGTACGACACGCAGAGCATTCCTGGTCTTGGCTGTCTTGCCATCGTTCCTATTTATGTCGATGACCCACAGGCCCCCAACCTGCTTAACGTCCGCCTTGGTCAACTGTCTAAGCTCCTCGATGCGAGTCCCAGTGATGACCCCAAGGGACAACGCCCAGCGCTGCCATACATCAGCAGTTAGGCCGTTAGCGTAGGACATAAGCAACTGGACCTGATCCTGAGAGAACGCCTCACGCGAGCTGTCAGCATCCTTGGATAGCTTCAACCCCTTATCGAAGCTCTTGTCGAGGTAGCCGTTATGAACAGCCCAATCCATGACAGTTGATAGCCGGGTGAGTAGCTTGTTCACAGTGGAACCTTTGCGGTCCTCAAGGAGTTTTGCCTTGAGTGCCACCATGTCAGCCCGAGTGTGCCCTTTTAGGTCGAGCTCTCCCAGAGCAGCACTAATAGCAGCACAAGACGACTTAACGTCTCGCATAGTGCTGGCCTGTACGTTGTCCTTTTGCTCCGCCATATAGAGCCCTGAGAGATGCTCGAATGTCAGAGCCTCAGAAGCGTTTACAGATAGGGACAGACAAGGGGCTACAGGCGTGCCACAAGGAACACCTCTGAGTTCCTCAACGATCCCAACCAGCTTGCCCGGCCTCCCCTTCAAGCGCTCCTGAGCGGCCTCAAGGATGTCCTCGGCTTTACTCGCTGCCCTTTGTTGATCAATGGTCATTGGCCCCTTAGCTGATGCCTCGCGAAGCGACAGACGTAGTTCGTCATAGATCATCTCGTAGGCCACCAGTGAGTCATCACCATGAGCCATGGTCAGGCACTCCTCAGCGATGTCTGCCAATCGCTCTCTGAGCTCATCCCACGTCGCCTCTGGGTTATCCAAGTGGAAAGCAGCGAGCGTCTTGAGGATGTCCTTGGAGATGGTCATAGCAGTGGCCTTGTCTGTGGTTCTGAGCGATAGCGTATAGAAACCCTTAGCGGTTCCTTGAGGGCGAAGGCGAAGGTAATAGCGACCAGACCGGCGATAGTGGTAAGGCTTGGCGAGCGCAGTTTGTAACAGGTTTGTCCCAGTTAGGGAGCGTTGGTTGGTGGTCATCGGCTGAAACCCCTGTATCCATTGGGTTTAGCCTCATAGGGTCGAGTTCTACAGCAACTACAAGGTCAGCCGCGACCTGATCGAGCTGCGCAACCTGGCCCAGGTGGCGGAGCTGATGATTCGCTCGGCCATGGAACGCAAGGAAAGCCGCGGCCTGCATTACACCCTCGACTACCCGCAGATGCTGCCCGAGGCCCGCGACACTATCCTGGTGCCAGCCACCTACGGCGGCTGAACTTCAGGCGTACGCGCAGCCGCCGATGCAGGTCGGCGGCCTGTGAATCCTTGGGCACGCAGATCGAACGCACCCGCCACTCGCCTGGCAGCCGATAGCGCAGCACCACGATCAGCGGTAGCGCGAGGCTGTCAGGCCGCAGTTGCACGCTGTGCCAGCCCCGCTCGGCAGAGAATAACTGCCAGCCGTCCTCGTCGCGGCGCAGGCCACGAACCGACGAACGGTGACTCAGCAGAATATGCCGCGGCAGAACCCAGGCGGCATGCGCCAGGCACACAAATGCGCCGAGGCTTGAATAGGGTAAATCCACAAACAAACATGCACCCAGCGCGACCAGCTGGGCAAAGAGATACGCCGCCAGCAATAGCCGTGAGGCCTGCCAGCGGCATTCAAAACGATTACTTGGGCTGGACACGGTCCAGAATCATCCGAACCATGCGCTGCAGCTCTGGATCTTCCGATTCGGAGCGCTCCATGAACCAGCCGAACATGTCCTGATCTTCGCAGGTCAGCAACCGGACGTAGAGGTCGCGATCGACCTGGTTGAGCGTCGCGTATACCTCTTTGGTGAACGGCACCAGCAACACATCCAACTCCAGCATGCCACGACGGCTATGCCAGAAGAGGCGATTGATTTCTACATCTTCGACCATGGAGCGCTCCTCAAATAGGCGGCAAGTATACAGGCCCGACGGCACCGGAACAGTCGGCTTTGGTCGCGCCATACGGAAACTATCCATTTGCCGGGCGCCCCTCTATGATGCACCCATGACTTTTTGACCTGCGATGACCCATGGCTGACTCTGCTTTCTTCTGCCCCCTGTCCCACGAAGGCGTTCTCGCCGTCCGCGGCGCCGACGCTGCCAAATTCCTGCAGGGCCAATTGACCTGCAACCTCAATTACCTGAGCGATGCCCAGGCCAGCCTTGGTGCGCGCTGCACGCAAAAAGGGCGCATGCAGTCGAGCTTCCGCATCCTGCTGCAAGGCGACGGCGTGTTACTGGCCATGACCACCGAGCTGCTGGAACCGCAACTGGCCGACTTGAAAAAGTACGCCGTGTTTTCCAAATCCAAACTCACCGACGAAAGCGCCGCCTGGGTGCGCTTCGGTCTGACGAATGCGGATCAGGTCCTGGCCAGCCTTGGCCTTGAACTGCCCGCCGAGACCGATAGCGTCGTTCGCAACGATACGTTGATCGCCATCCGTGTCTCTCCTGGCCGCGCAGAACTCTGGGTGCCTGCCGAGCAAGGCGACGCCGTACGCGGCCAATTGGCTGCACGCCTTGAACAAACCGGTCTGAACGAATGGCTGCTGGGGCAAATCCGCGCCGGTATCGGTCAGGTCATGCCGCAAACCCGCGAACTGTTCATCCCACAGATGCTCAACCTGCAAGCCGTAGGCGGAGTCAGCTTCAAGAAGGGCTGCTACACCGGCCAGGAAATCGTCGCGCGCATGCAGTACCTGGGCAAACTCAAGCGCCGCCTGTACCGCTTGAACCTCGACGCACCTGACATGCCCGAACCAGGCACCCCGCTATTTTCTCCCAGCCACAACAGCTCGATCGGCGAAGTGGTGCTTGCCGCAAAAGCGGACCAAACCATTGAACTTCTGGCCGTGTTGCAAGCCGAAGCTGCCGATAGTGGCGATGTGCATTTAGGCACCCTGGAAGGCCCCGGCCTGCAATTGCTTGACCTGCCTTACACGCTCGACCGTGATCGAGAGATCCAGCGCTGATCGCCGTACCTTTTTGCAACACCCTAGAGAGCATGAATGAACAAGCTGGCGGAAAAAGTCCAACAGGCTTTGGTTGCGGCCATCGACAACGATGACCTGGTTCTGCCGACATTACCGGAAGTGGCCCTGAAGATTCGTCAAGCCGCCGAAGACCCGGATATCAGCATCAGCCATCTGAGCAAAGTGATCGGTCGCGATACCGCGCTGTCGGCACGCCTGATCAAAGTGGTCAACAGCCCGTTGCTGCGCGCCACCCAGGAAGTCACCGACCTGCACACCGCCATTACGCGACTGGGCACCAACTACAGCAGCAACCTGGCCATCGGCCTGGTCATGGAGCAGATTTTCCACGCCCGCTCCGAGGCGGTCGAACAGAAGATGCGCGATGTCTGGCGCCGCAGCCTCGAAGTGGCGGGCGTGAGCTATGCCCTGTGCCGCGGCCACACCCAACTCAAGCCGGACCAGGCGGCCCTCGGCGGCCTGGTGCACCAGATCGGCGTCTTGCCCATCCTCACCTATGCCGAGGATCACTACGAGTTGCTCTCGGACCCGGTCAGCCTCAACCACGTGATCGACAGCATCCACCCGGTATTGGGCGACCAACTGCTGCGCGGCTGGGATTTCCCCGAGTCATTGGTCAACCTGCCCGGCCAATACCTGAACCTGGAGCGCGAGTCGGCCACCCTGGACTACATCGACCTGGTACAAGTGGCCGTGCTGTATTGCCATCGCGGCACCGACCATCCCCTGGCCGATGTGCCGGTGTTCAACCTGCCCGCGATCAAAAAGCTGCGGGTCGACCCTTACAGCGACAAATTGCGCACCGAACTGGATGAAGCGCGCTCGATGTTCTACTGATCAACCCGCGATAAAACTCACGCGTACTTTCAAACCCGCCTGCTCGCCATCGTGCAGGCTGATCTGCGCCAGATGCGCCCGACAAATCTCGCCGACGATCGCCAGCCCCAGGCCCGAGCCCATGCCCTGCTGGCTGCGTCGATAGAAACGCTCGAACACCCGGTCACGCTCATTGAGCGGAATGCCCGGGCCGTCATCTTCCACCTCCAGCACAGCCGGTGCGGTCACCCGCAGAATCACATTGCCGCCGGACGGTGTATGCGCCAGAGCGTTATCCACCAGGTTGCTCAACAGCTCATTCAACAGCGTCGGCTCACCCCGCAACCACACCGGCTCATCAGCCTCCAGGGCCAGCGCCACGCCCCGCGCATGGGCCAAAGGCGCCATGGCCATGCCCAGTTCGCGGGCCAGCTGGCTCAAGTCCAGCAATTGCGCGCCGCCTTCGGCAATCGCCCGGGCGCCGTTTTCGATGCGCGCAAGGGACAGCAATTGATTGGCCAGGTGAGTCAGACGGTCGGTGCCCTGGGCGGCAGTCTCCAGCGTACTGCGCCACGTAGCCGGCTCTTCGGCGCGCAAACCCAGTTCCAAACGGGCCTTGAGCGCTGCCAGCGGCGTGCGCAGTTCGTGGGCCGCATCGGCGATGAACTGCGCCTGGCGTTCGAACTGCCCACGCAGACGCTCAGTGAAGTGGTTGAGAGAGCGCACCAACGGGCCGAACTCGTGTTGCACCTCCACCAGGGGCAAGGGTCGCAGGTCATCGGGCTGGCGTTCTTCCACCGCCGTGCGCAGCCGTTCCAGCGGACGCAGCGCCGCACTCACGGCGAACCACACCAGCAACAACGCCCCGACGGCGAGCATGCCCAATCGCAACAAGGTGTCGGCCATCAGGCTGCGAGCCATGCTGACCCGCGCCTCATCGGTTTCGGCCACGCGGATTTCCGCCATGCCATTCATGTTCGGTTCCGATACCGCCTTGAGCAGGCTGACCACGCGCACCTGCTGGCCTTGATAAATGGCGTCATAGAAACGCGCCAGCGCCGGATAGTCATCGGTGCGTGGCGTGCCGGGTGGTGGGCCGGGGAGGTTTTCGTAACCGGAAATGAGCTTTCGGTCGATGTCATTGACCTGATAGTAAATACGCCCGGCACTGTCATAAGCGAAGGTGTCCAAGGCCACGTAGGGCACGTTGGCGCTCAAAGTGCCGTCCACCTGAGTCAGGCCTGCGGCGATGGTGCGCGCCGACGCCAGCAGCGTACGGTCGTAAGCGGTGTCGGCGGCCTCGCGGCCATTCCAGTAGGCGCTCATGCCGCTGGCGAACATCAGCACCACCAGCAACAGCGCCAGGTTCCACAGCAGGCGCCAGCGCAGGCTGCTGGGCTTATGCATCGCGCGCTTCCAGCAGGTAGCCGAGGCCACGGAAGGTCACGATGGCGATGGGCTGGCCGTCGAGTTTCTTGCGCAGTCGGTGCACATAGATTTCGATGGCATCCGGGCTGGCCTCTTCATCCAGGCCGAACACCTGGGAAGCCAGCTGTTCCTTGCTCATCACCCGCCCCGGGCGCGCGATCAGCGCCTCGAGTACCGCTTGCTCACGGGAGGTCAGCGTCATCAGCTCGCCCGCGACGGTAAACCGCCGGGTGTCGAGGTCATACACCAGCACCCCGCAGGTCTGCTGGCGTTCGCCGCCCAACACGCTGCGCCGTAGCAGCGCCTTGACCCGCGCCTCCAGCTCGGTCAGCTCGAACGGTTTGGCGAGATAGTCGTCAGCCCCCAGGTTCAGGCCGTGCACTCGGTCCTTCACGTCACTGCGTGCGGTCAGCATCAGCACCGGCAGGTTTTTCCCGCGCGCCCGCAAACGGGCCAGCACCTCGAAACCGTCCATCCGCGGCAGCCCCACGTCGAGGATTGCCGCCGCGTACTCCTCGCTGCTCAAGGCCAGGTCCGCCGCCACCCCATCGTGCAGCACATCGACGGTCAACCCCGTGCTCTTGAGCGCCTGGGCAACACTTTCGGCGAGTTGCAGATGGTCTTCAACCAGCAAGACACGCATGGATTTCTACCTCAGTCAGGGGTGGTCGACGCCACGCTTTGCCGGGCAGTTTACAGGCGCCGCCTGCCCTGTGAAGCCCGAAAACATTGAAAGGCAACTGAAAGGTTAGTGAAAGCTTCGCCCTTTAGCATCCCTTCACGGTGGGTCATGCCCATCGGGCTGCCTGATCCGTGGCCACCGAAAAACGCCTCGATGCGTTTTCGCCAAAATAAGAACAATAACGGAGTACACAACGATGCTGTCGACACAGCCCCAGGCCGCCTCGCCTGTTGGTTTTTCCCGCCTTGCCCAGACCGCCCTCGCCAGTGCCGCTGCCCTTGCAGGCTTTTCGCCGCTTGCCCAGGCTGCCTTCTTCGAAGACAGCAGCGCGACCCTGGAAACCCGCAACATGTACTTCAACCGTGACTTCCGCGACGGCACCAGCGCACAGCAATCCAAGCGCGACGAATGGGCCCAGGGCTTCATGCTCAACCTGCAATCGGGCTACACCGACGGCACCGTCGGCTTCGGCGTGGATGCGCTGGGCATGCTTGGGGTCAAGCTCGACTCCAGCCCCGACCGCACCGGCACCGGCCTGTTGCCCACCCACGACGATGGTCGCGCCGCCGATGAATACTCCAAACTGGGCCTGACCGGCAAAGTGAAGATCTCGGCCACCGAGCTGAAGATCGGTGCCTTGATCCCCGAACTGCCGATCCTCAAGCCCAACGATGGCCGCATCCTGCCGCAGACCTTCAACGGTGGCCTGCTGACCTCCAAGGAGTTCAAGAACCTGGTGTTCACCGGTGGCCGCCTCGACAAGGCCAAGGATCGCGACGACAGCAACTACGAAGACATCGGCCTCAACAACAAGAACAGTCGTTTCCTCAGCGGCGCCACCGGCAAGCACTTCAACTTTGGCGGCGTCGACTACAAGTTCGCCGACAAGATCACCGGCAGCTACCACTTCGCCGAGCTCGACGACGTATACCGCCAGCACTTCCTCGGCCTGGTAGCCGCCCGCCCGCTGGGTCCCGGCACCTTCGCCGCCGACCTGCGCCTGGCCATCAGCGATGACACCGGGGCCGCCCGTGGCGGCAAGATCGACAACACCTCTCTCAACGGCCTGTTCAGCTATGCCCTCAATGGCCATAAGCTCAGCGCCGGCTACCAGCACATGTCCGGCGACAGCGCGTTCCCCTATGTGGATGGCAGCGATCCGTACCTGGTCAACTTCGTGCAGATCAACGACTTTGCCGGCGCCGAAGAGCGCTCCTGGCAGGCACGCTACGACTACGACTTCACCAAGCTGGGCATTCCCGGCCTGAGCTTCATGAGCCGTTACCTGTCGGGTGACAACATCAAGCTCAGAAACGGCGATACCGGCAAAGAGTGGGAACGCAACAGCGAGATCAAATACGTGGTGCAAAGCGGCACCTTCAAGGATGTGGCCGTGCGCCTGCGCAACGCGACCTACCGCTCCAACTATTCAGCCCGTGATGCGGATGAAATGCGCCTGCTGGTGAGCTACAGCATTGCGCTTTGGTAAGTGCGCCTCGAAAAGCAGCAATCGATAACAACAATGACGGAGAAACCCATGACCCTTTCACTGCGTAAATTGGCCCTCGCCGCCGGCTGCATGCTGTTCGCCGGCCAACTGCTGGCCGCCGACGAACCCAAGCGTCCGGAATGCATTGCCCCGGCCTCGCCGGGCGGTGGCTTTGACCTGACCTGCAAACTGGCGCAAAGCGCACTGGTCAACGAGAAACTGCTGACCAAGCCGATGCGTGTGACCTACATGCCCGGCGGCGTCGGTGCGGTGGCCTACAACGCGGTGGTCGCCCAGCGCCCGGCCGATGCCGGCACCCTGGTGGCCTGGTCCAGCGGTTCGCTGTTGAACCTGGCCCAAGGCAAATTCGGTCGCTTCGATGAAAGCGCGGTGCGCTGGCTGGCAGCCGTCGGCACCAGCTACGGGGCCATCGCGGTGAAAGCCGATTCGCCCTACAAGACCCTCGACGATCTGGTCAAAGCCCTGAAGAAAGATCCGGGCGGCGTGGTAATCGGTTCCGGCGGCACCGTCGGCAGCCAGGATTGGATGCAGACCGCGCTGATCGCCAAGGCCGCCGGGATCAACCCGCGCGAGCTGCGCTACGTGGCGCTGGAAGGCGGCGGCGAGATCGCCACCGCCCTGCTCGGCGGTCACATCCAGGTGGGCAGTACGGATATTTCCGACTCCATGCCGCATATCCTGAGCGGTGACATGCGCCTGCTGGCGGTGTTCTCCGAGCAGCGCCTGGACGAGCCGGAAATGAAGAATATTCCGACCGCCAAAGAGCAAGGCTACGACATCGTCTGGCCGGTGGTGCGTGGGTTCTACCTCGGGCCAAAAGTCAGCGATGCCGACTATGCCTGGTGGAAAGAAGCCTTCGACAAACTGCTGGCCTCCGACGAGTTCGCCAAACTGCGTGACCAGCGCGAGCTCTTCCCGTTCGCCATGACCGGCCCCGAGCTGGACACCTACGTGAAGAAACAGGTGGCTGACTACAAAGTGCTGGCCAAAGAGTTCGGCCTGATCCAGTAAACGCCCCTCTCTAATGTGGCCACGCCCTCCTGAACCGGGCGCGTGGCCCAGGAGTTTCACATGCTTTTACAACGCATTTTCGCCTGCGTGATGCTACTGGTCTGCGCCGGCCTGGCACTGATGGCCTGGCCGTATCAGGCCTCGTTTTCCTACGAGCCAGTGGGGCCTCGCGCCTACCCGCTGCTGATGCTCGGGCTGATGAGCCTGGGCCTGATCTACATGCTGTTTCGCCCGCAGCCCACCAAACACACCGAAGACGAACCGCCGCTGGACCGCGAGACCCTGATCAAGATCAGCATCTGCGTGGCGCTGCTGATCGTGTTTGCCGGCACCTTCGAACCCTTGGGCTTCATCCTCAGCAGCATGCTGATCGGCATTCCCATGGCCCGTCTGTATGGCGGCCGCTGGTTGCCGAGCGTGGTGATCGTCACCTTGATGGCCATCGGTCTTTACCTGCTGTTCGACAAAGCCATGGATGTACCGCTGCCCCTCGGCCTGCTCGACGTTCTGGAGAACTGACATGGATACTTTCAGCTACTTGGGTCAGGGCTTCGGCGTTGCACTGTCCCCCTACAACCTGGTAACCGCACTGTGCGGCACGTTGATCGGCACCGTGGTCGGCCTGCTGCCGGGCCTGGGCCCGATCAACGGCGTGGCCTTGCTGATCCCCATCGCCTTCGCCCTGGGCCTGCCGCCGGAGTCGGCACTGATCCTGCTCGCTGCCGTGTACCTGGGCTGCGAATACGGCGGCCGTATCAGCTCGATCCTGCTCAACATCCCGGGCGAAGCGTCCACCGTGATGACCACCCTCGACGGCTACCCGATGGCCCGCAAAGGCCTGGCCGGCGTGGCGCTGTCGTTGTCGGCGTGGAGTTCGTTCATCGGTGCGTTCATCGCCACCTGCGGCATGGTGCTGTTTGCGCCGCTGCTGGCCAAGTGGGCAATTGCCTTCGGTCCCGCGGAATATTTCGTACTGATGGTGTTCGCGATTGTCTGCCTGGGCGGCATGGCCGGTGACAAACCGCTGAAGACCTTCGTGGCGGCCCTGATCGGCCTGTTCCTGTCGGCGGTGGGCATCGACGCCAACAGCGGCGTGTACCGCTTTACCGGCGACAACATCCACCTCACCGACGGCATTCAGTTCGTGGTGCTGGTGCTGGGCCTGTTCTCCATCAGCGAGATCCTGTTGCTGCTGGAAAAAACCCACCGTGGCCAGGAAGCCGTGAAAGCCACCGGGCGCATGCTGTTCAACCTCAAGGAAGCCTCTGCGGTGTTCGTGGTGAACATCCGTTGCGGGCTGCTGGGTTTCATCATGGGCGTGTTGCCCGGTGCTGGCGCCACCCTGGCCTCGGCCGTGGCCTACATGACCGAAAAACGCCTGGCCGGTGCCGGCGGTAAATTCGGCCAGGGCGACATGCGCGGCCTCGCCGCCCCAGAAACGGCCATCGGTGCTTCTGCCTGCGGCGCCCTGGTACCGATGCTGACCCTCGGCGTTCCCGGTTCGGGCACCACGGCGGTGATGATCGGCGCGCTGTCGCTGTACAACATCACCCCGGGCCCGCTGCTGTTCCAACAGCAACCGGACATCGTCTGGGGCCTGATCGCGTCGTTGTTCATCGCCAACATCATGCTGGTGATCCTCAACATCCCGATGATCCGCATCTTCACGCGTATCCTCGCCGTGCCGAACTGGGCGCTGGTGCCGGTGATCGCCATCATCACCGCGATTGGCGTTTATGCCGTGCACGCCACCACCTTCGACCTGTTCCTCATGGTCGGCATCGGCATCTTCGGCTACATCCTGCGCAAGCTCGACTTCCCGCTGTCGCCGGTACTGCTGGGCTTTATCCTCGGCGGCCTGATGGAGCAGAACCTGCGTCGTGCGCTGTCGATTTCCAACGGTGCGCTGGACATCCTCTGGTCGAGCCCGATCGCCTTTGGCGTGTGGGTACTGACCGCGCTGATGCTGGCCTTCCCGCTGGTGCGCATCTACCGCAAGCGTGCCCTGCAGCGTCGTGCCCTGGCCGATGTCTGAGGTCACCTTTAAACAATGGTGGGGAACACCGCTGGTCGGCCTAGCCGGCGGTTACCTGGCCAGCCTCGTCGGCTGGCCATTGCCGTACATGGTCGGCTCGTTGCTGGCGATCATCCTGGTGCGCTGCCTCACGCCGTGGCAGTTGGCGGAGATTCCCGGCGGGCGCAAATGCGGCCAATGGGTGGTGGGCATCGGCATCGGCCTGCACTTCACCCCGGTGGTGATCGAGCAGGTGCTGAGTCACTTCGGGCTGATCTTCTTCGGCGCACTGGTCACCAGCCTCTCAAGTATCGTCGGCGTGTGGTTGATGCGCCGCAGCGGTGAAGACCGCGCCACTGCGTTTTTCTCGAGCATGCCGGGCGGTTCCGGTGAGATGGTCAACCTCGGCGCGCGCAATGGCGCAGTGCTCAGCCGCGTCGCGGCGGGGCAAAGTCTGCGCGTGCTGGTGGTGGTGTTGTGCGTGCCGGCGATCTTCAAATATTTGCTGGGCGGCGGCGCTCCGCAGTTTCATCCGGCGCCAGTCAGTTGGCCATGGCTGTTCGCGCTGTTTCCGATCGGTGCGCTGGTGGCCTGGGGATGGCAGCGCCTGCGCCAGCCGAACCCGTGGCTGTTCGGGCCGCTGCTGGTCAGTGCGACTGCCAGTGTGGTGTGGGACCTGCATATCGGCCTGCCCGATGGCGGCAGCCAGATCGGCCAGTGGCTGATCGGCAGCGGCCTGGGTTGCCACTTCAACCGGCAGTTCTTCCGCCGGGCGCCGTCGTTCATGGCGCGCACCCTGGTCGGCACCGCGCTGACCATGGCGCTGGCCACCTTCGCGGCAGTCGGCCTGAGTGCCCTGACCCACCTGGACTTGCGCTCACTGACCCTGGGCATGATGCCCGGCGGCATTGCCGAGATGAGCCTCACCGCCGAAACCTTGCAACTGTCGGTGCCGCTGGTGACGGCGATGCAGGTGATGCGGTTGTTGTTTGTGTTGTTCTTGGCAGAGCCGTTGTTCAGGCATTGGAATCGCCAGCCCGAAAAGGTTTAACGCTCCGACACCGTTCAAAATGTGGGAGCTGGCTTGCCTGCGATGGCGGTCCATCAGCAAATGAACCTGTGAGCTGACATACCGCCATCGCGGGCAAGCCCGCTCCCACAGTGGCTGAGGTGAGGCTTATAGCGGCGGCAACCGCCATTCGATAGGCGTCTCGCCGTTCTGCTCAAGGTACTTGTTGGTGCGACTGAAATGCCCGCACCCCAAAAACCCGCGATACGCCGACAACGGCGACGGATGCACCGAGGTCAGCACCAGGTGCTTGGTGGCGTCGACCAGCTTCTGCTTGCTCTGTGCATGGGCGCCCCACAGCAGGAACACCAGGTGCGGCTGATGCTGGCTGGCCACTTCGATAATGCGGTCGGTAAAGAACTGCCAGCCCTTGCCCGCATGGGCGTTGGCGTTGGCGCGCTCCACGGTCATGGTGGTGTTGAGCAGCAGCACGCCTTGGTCAGCCCAGCTTTGCAGACAGCCGTGGTTGGGGATGTCGATGTTCAGGTCGCGCTTGAGTTCTTTATAGATGTTGACCAGTGACGGCGGCGTCGGCACGCCCGGTTGCACCGAGAAGCACAGGCCGTGGGCCTGGCCGGGGCCGTGGTACGGGTCCTGGCCGAGGATCACCACCTTGACCTTATCCAGCGGCGTGGAATTGAGCGCATTGAAAATCAGCGGGCCGGGCGGGTAGATCTCCTTGCCGGCGGCATGTTCCTGGCGCAGGAACTCGCGCAACTGGGCCATGTAAGGCTTGTCGAACTCGTCGCGCAGGGCGTGTTTCCAGCTGGGTTCGAGTTTGATACGGTCGCCGTCAGTCATGAATAAATCATCGTGTAAAAAAAGAATGGGCGAACCCTAGGAAAGCCGACCCCGCTTGTCAATTGATCTGACACGCTACCGGCACTTTCCCGCGAAGGGATCATACTGATCCTTCACTCCCCCGAATGAGGTCATGATGAACCTGCACTTCGAAGAGCTGACCGGCAGCGACGGCGCCCGCATCGGCATCGCCAGCCTCGACGCCGAAAAGTCCCTGAATGCCCTGTCCCTGCCGATGATCCTGGCCCTGAGCGAGCGCCTGGACAGCTGGGCCAGAGACCCGAACATTGTGTGTGTGCTGCTGCGCGGCAATGGCCCCAAAGCGTTTTGCGCCGGTGGCGAAGTGCGCAGCCTGGCCCAGGCCTGCCGCGAACAACCGGGTGAAGTGCCGGCGCTGGCCGGGCAGTTCTTTGCGGCGGAATACCGCCTGGACTATCGCCTGCACACCTTCCCCAAACCGCTGATCTGCTGGGGCCACGGTTACGTGCTGGGTGGCGGCATGGGCCTGTTGCAAAGCGCGGCGGTGCGCATCGTCACACCGAGCAGCCGGTTGGCCATGCCCGAGATCAGCATCGGCCTGTACCCGGACGTGGGTGCCAGTTGGTTTCTGTCACGTCTGCCCGGCAAGCTGGGGCTGTTCCTCGGCCTCACGGGCGCGCACATCAACGGGCGCGACGCGTTGGACCTGGGACTCGCCGACCGCTTCCTGCGGGACGATCAACAAGACGAACTGCTCGACGGTTTGCTGCAACTGAACTGGCAGGAACAGACCGCGATGCAGCTCAACAGCCTGCTCAAAGCCCTGGCCCAGGAAGCCGCCAACCAGCAACCCGAAGCGCAATGGTTGCCGCGCCGTGCACTAATCGACGAATGGTTGGACGTGGGTGACATACGCTGCGCCTGGCGGGCCTTGAGCCTGCTGCAAGATCACGCTGACCCACTGTTCCAGCGCGCCGGTAAAACCTTGAGCGAGGGCTGCCCGCTGACCGCGCATCTGGTGTGGGAACAGATCCGACGCGCCCGGCATTTGTCCCTGGCCCAGGTGTTCCAGATGGAATACACCCTGAGCCTCAACTGCTGTCGCCACCCGGAGTTCAGCGAAGGGGTGCGCTCGCGGCTGATCGACAAGGACCACAAGCCCCGTTGGCATTGGCCGGATATCAACACGATTCCCGACGCCGTGGTGCAAGCGCACTTTCACAAGGCCTGGGAAGGCCGCCACCCGCTGGCGGATTTGTCCGACGTTTAGCGATGCCCACCGCCGTGGCCGCCATGCCCGTTGCCGCCCTGGTTATGCCCGCCGCCGTTGCCCCAGCGGCCGTTCCAGCCCTGGTTCGGATAAGGCCGGTAACCGGGTCGAGGGTAATAACGCGGCGCCGGTTGGTAATAGCGCGGCGCCGAGTAATAACGCGGTTGCGGGGCGTAGTAACGCGGTGCGGGGTAGTAGTCGCGGCGGTATTGATACGCCGTGCCGCCGCCGTAGTAATACACCGGCGCCGGCGCGGTGTAGACCTCGGAGCGGTAATAGCTCTGGCCGCCGTCGTAATAGGGCACACACGCGGATAGGGTCAGACCGAGTAAAGCGCTGAGCAGCAGTCGTCGATACATGGCGGCCTCCCGGACCGCGGAAGAGCACCTCCAGCGACGCTGGAGGGCGGCATTCATCTTTCAGTGAATGACGAAATATCTGACATCAAAAACCGAATCTGGTGCGTTTCTGACATAGGTTGAAACATCTGTTTCAGACGAAGCGAGCGCCTCATTGCAGTGCGGGCGCGCACCAGCACAACGCACATCCCTTCCCGCCGCCACAGGCGCCACTGCGCAAACCCGCGCGCTACACGCTTGCCCGCCACTTGGCACGACTCTCGCTTTGTCTCTGGGCGTGCAGGACTGAAAACAGATTCGTGGCACCACAATTTGCAATGGCCGACTAGGGTTCCGGCTCGCGAAACGCGAGTGGCTGGTCCGAGAGTCGGCGACCTCCAGTTGAGGTTACACGGCGGGATAAAAGCCCGGGAGACAAGCCACCGTTCACGGTGCCGCGTTGTTCCTGCCCGCCCCTGATCAACTGGAGAAGCCCCATGCCCTCACTGCGTTTACCCGCCTTGCTCGCCGCCGCGTTTGCCGCCGTGCTGAGTGTTCAAACCCAAGCCGCCCCCAAAGACCACTTCAGCGTGTGCTGGACCATTTACGCCGGCTGGATGCCGTGGGAATACGCCGGCAGCCAGGGCATCCTCGACAAGTGGGCGAAGAAGTACGGCATCACTGTCGACATGGTCCAGCTCAATGACTATGTCGAGTCCATCAACCAGTACACCGCCGGTCAGTTCGACGGCTGCACCATGACCAACATGGACGCGCTGACCATTCCCGCCGCCGGCGGCGTGGACAGCACCGCGCTGGTGGTCAGCGACTTCTCCAACGGCAACGATGGCGTGGTGATCAAGGGCAGCGGCAAGACCGTGGCCGACCTCAAGGGCATGAACGTCAACCTGGTGGAACTCTCCGTGTCCCACTACCTGCTGGCCCGCGCGCTGGAGTCGGCGGACTTGACGGAAAAAGACCTGAAAGTGGTCAACACCTCCGACGCCGACATCGCTGCCGCCTTCAACACCGACCAAGTGCAGGCGGTGACCACCTGGAACCCGATGCTCTCCGAGATCAAGGCCAAGCCTGGCGTAACCGAAGTGTTCGACTCGAGCAAAGTGCCCGGCGAAATCATGGACATGATGGTGGTCAACACCCAGGTCCTCAAGGACAACCCGGCCCTGGGCAAAGCCCTGACCGGTGCCTGGTTCGAAACCGTCGCGCTGATGAACGCCAAGGGCGCGGCCAGCAGCGAAGCGTTGGCGCATATGGCCAAGGCCTCCGGTACTGACCTCAAGGGTTTCCAGGCACAACTGGACACGACCAAGCTGTTCGCGACGCCCCAGGAAGCCCTGGCCTTCGCCACCAGCAAACAGTTGCCCGCCACCATGCGCAAGGTGGCCGAGTTCTCCTTCGAACACGGCCTGCTCGGTGAGGGCGCCAAGGACACCAGCGCCGTGGGCATGAGCTTCGCCAACGGCGTGACCAGCGGCGACACCGCCAACCTCAAGCTGCATTTCGACCCCAGCTACGTGCAGATGGCCGCCGACGGCACGCTGTAAGAGGAGCTGGCCATGCGCCTGATCAACCGTCATCCGCACCGCTCCAGCCGCCTGCTGTTGGTGCTGCTGCCGTTCGCGTTACTGCTGTTCGCCTACTTCGTGGGCTCGGCCGAACGCCTGGCGGACAACCCCAACGACAAGCTGCTGCCCAGCGCCGCCCAAATGGGCGATGCGGTGAAACGCCTGGCGTTCAGCGCCGACGCCCGCACCGGTGAATACGTGCTGTGGCAAGACAGCGCATCGAGCCTGCGCCGTCTGGGCCTGGGCCTTGGCGTCGCGGCCCTCGCCGGCCTGTGCCTGGGCATCGCCGCCGGCACCTTGCCGCTGTTCGGCGCGCCGTTGTCACCCTTGCTGACGGTGCTGTCGATGGTGCCACCGCTGGCGATCCTGCCGATCCTGTTCATCGTGTTCGGGCTGGGGGAATTGTCCAAAGTGATGCTGATCGTGATCGGCATCACCCCGGCGCTGGCGCGGGACCTGGAACAACGTGCGCGGGAAATTCCCGTCGAGTTGCTGGTCAAGGCGCAGACCCTCGGCGCGTCGACCTGGACCCTGATGCTGCGCGTGGTGTTGCCGCAATTGCTGCCGCGCCTGCTGATCTCGCTGCGGCTGATGCTGGGCTCGGCGTGGTTGTTTTTGATCGCCGCCGAAGCCATCGCCTCCACCGACGGGTTGGGTTACCGGATCTTTCTGGTACGCCGCTACCTGGCCATGGACGTGATTGTGCCTTACGTGGTGTGGATCACCCTGCTCGCCTGGTTGATGGACTGGAGCCTCAAGGCCCTGACCCGACGTGCGTTCCCCTGGTACGAAGGAGCGCGTCCATGAGTTTTATCAGCGTCAACAATGTGTGGCAGCGCTATGGCGACCAGGTGGTGCTCGAAGGGCTCGACCTGCAAGTGGCCGAAGGGGAATTCTGCACGCTGGTGGGCACCTCCGGCTGCGGCAAGTCCACCTTCCTGCGCCTGCTGCTGGGCCAGGAAACCGCGAGCAAGGGCCAGATCCTGCTCGACGGCAAACCCCTCGCCAGCGAGCCCGATGCCAGCCGTGGCGTGGTGTTCCAGCGCTATTCGGTGTTCCCGCATTTGAGCGTGCTGGACAACGTTGTCCTAGGCATCGAATTACCGCGTTCACGCCTGCTGGGTCGCCTGTTCGGCACGGCGAAAAAAACCGCGCAGGAACAGGCTGCCGCACTGCTGCACAAGGTGGGTCTTGGCCACGCCCTCGACAAGTACCCGGCGCAACTCTCCGGGGGCATGCAACAGCGCCTGGCCATCGCCCAGGCGCTGATCATGAAACCCCGCGTGTTGCTGCTGGACGAACCCTTCGGCGCGCTCGACCCGGGCATCCGCAAAGACATGCACCAGTTGCTGCTGGAACTGTGGCGCGAAACCCGGTTGACGGTGTTCATGGTCACCCATGACCTCAGCGAAGGTTTCAGCCTGGGCACGCGCCTGCTGGTGTTCGACAAGGTCCGCGTCGACCCCCACGCCCCTGGCGCCTATGGCGCCCGCATCACCTACGACATCCCTTTGAACAGCGAACGCCGCAAGGCGCTCGCCGCAGAACCCGGAGTGACTGCCCCATGACCGATTCCACTCAACTGTTCCCGCCCTTCGCCGAAGAAATGCTCCCCGGCGGTGGCCACCGTTCCTTCGTGCTCAAGCGCGGCCAACTGTTGCGCCTTACCGACCTGCGCGGTGGCGCCAACGTCAGCCTGACGCTGCTCAACGCCAACGAAAAAACCGAGCGCCTGAACCTGCCCGACAGCCTCAAATGCCAGCACACCGCCAAGCTCACCAGCGGTCACTGCCTGTACTCGGACATGGGCCGCGTGCTGGCCGCCATCACCGCCGACACCTGCGGCTGGAGTGACAGCCTTGGCGGTGTGCTGTGCGCCGCCGAAGTCGCCGAAAAATACGGCCAGGGCCGCTACCAGGAACTGCGTAACGGCTTCTTTCGCAACGGCACCGACAACCTCCTGGTGGAACTGGGCAAGTGGGGCCTGGGCCTGTCCGACCTGCTGATGACCCTCAACCTGTTCAGCCGCGTCAATGTGGACAGTGAAGGCGGTTTGCATTTCGTGCCGGGCAATTCCAAAGCCGGCGACTACATCGAACTCTATGCACCAATGGACACCCTGGTGGTGCTCACCGCCTTGCAACACCCCATGGACCCCAACCCCGACTACGCCCCGCAACCGCTGAAACTCAGTTGGATGAACGCCGACCCCAGCGTCGCCGAACACTGCCGTACCTCGCGCCCCGAAAACGAGCGCGGCTTTATCAACACCGACCGCCTGTTTGCCTGAGGAGCCGCCATGTCTACTGCACTGAAACAACCGGAAGCTGCGGTGTACCGCGCCACCATTCCCGCCGGCGAGCCGTGGCTGATGGAGGTCAAGGCCGGGCAGACCCTGCGCATCCTCGACCTCGAGGGCAACCAGGCCGTCGACACGCTGTTCTACAGCCTCAAGAACCCGCGCGAACGCTACGACGTGCAACGCACATTGCGGCGGCAGAACAGCGTGTACCTGGGCACCGGCAGCGTGCTGTATTCCAACCTCGGCCAGCCGATGCTGACCATCGTCGATGACACCTGCGGGCGCCATGACACCCTCGGCGGCGCCTGCGCCCAGGAGAGCAACACCGTGCGCTACGCCCTGGAAAAGCGCTACATGCACAGTTGCCGCGACAACTACCTGCGTGCCTGCGCCCACGATGGTCGGCTGGACAAAGGCGACATCGGGCCGAACATCAATTTTTTCATGAATGTACCGGTCACGGCCGACGGCGGGCTGACGTTCGAAGACGGCATTTCCGCCCCCGGCAAATACGTCGACCTGCGCGCGGAGATGGACGTGATCGTGCTGATTTCCAACTGCCCGCAACTGAACAACCCGTGCAACGCCTACAACCCGACCCCTGCGGAGCTGCTGGTATGGAACTGAAAATGAAGCGGCTGCGTCGCTGGTTGTTTGCGCTGTGCCAATCCAGAGCCGGGCAGTGCCTGCGTAAGCCATGAGGCCCAAGTGTGGGAGCCAGCTCCCGCATTGATTCCAGAGATTTGCGCCGTGGACGACCTTGGCGCTTGCCCCATTGTGCGGGACGACCCGCAGGGTTTTGCCATGTTCGAAAAACTCTTGATCGCCAACCGTGGCGCCATCGCCTGCCGCATCCTGCGCACCTTGCGCGACCTGCACGTCAAGAGCGTCGCGGTGTACGCCGAAGCCGACGCCGCCAGCCTGCATATCCAACAGGCCGACGAGGCCTACAGCCTGGGTGAAGGGGCGGCGGCGGGCACTTACCTGGCGGTGGAAAAAATCCTCGCCACCGCCAAAGCCAGTGGCGCCACAGCGATTCATCCGGGCTACGGCTTTCTCTCGGAAAACGCTGCCTTCGCCGAGGCCTGCGAAAACGCCGGCATCGCCTTTGTAGGGCCGACGCCGGAACAACTGCGCGTGTTCGGCCTCAAGCACACCGCCCGCGCCCTGGCCCGGCAACACCGGATCCCGCTGCTCGAAGGCACCGAACTGCTCGACAGCCTCGACGCCGCCTTGCTGGCCGCCGAACGCGTGGGCTACCCGGTGATGCTCAAAAGCACCGCCGGCGGTGGCGGCATCGGCATGCGCGTGTGCCGCAGCGCGGCGCAATTGAGCGAGTGCTTCGAGGCGGTCAAACGCCTGGGGCAGAACAACTTCAGCGACGCCGGCGTGTTTATCGAGAAATACATCGAGCGGGCCCGCCACCTGGAAGTGCAGGTGTTCGGCGACGGTGCCGGTGAAGTCATCGCCCTGGGCGTGCGCGATTGCTCCGTACAACGACGCAACCAGAAAGTCCTCGAAGAAACCCCGGCGCCCAACCTGCCCGAAGGCATGGCCGAGGCTCTGTGTGCGGCCGCCATCACCCTGGCAAAAGCGGTGAGTTACCGCAGCGCCGGCACCGTGGAATTTATCTACGACAGCGCCGACGGGCGCTTCTACTTCCTCGAAGTGAACACCCGCCTGCAAGTCGAGCACGGCGTGACCGAACAAGTGTGGGGCGTGGACCTGGTGCGCTGGATGGTGCAGTTGGCGGCAGGTGAACTGCCGCCTTTGTGTGGGTTGGTATTGAAGCCCCACGGCCATGCGATTCAGGCGCGTTTGTATGCGGAGGACCCGGGGCGGGATTTCCAGCCGAGCCCGGGGCTATTGACCCAGGTGGACTTCCCGGTGGCCGAAGGCTTGCGCATCGACACTTGGGTGGAAGCCGGGTGCGAAATCCCGCCGTACTTCGATCCGATGATCGCCAAGCTCATCGCCTGGGCACCCACCCGCGAACAGGCGCGCCTGGAGCTGCACCAGGCACTCAGCGACAGCCAGCTCTATGGCGTGGAAACCAACCGCGACTACCTGCGCCAGATTCTGCTCGCCCCGCCCTTCGCCAGCGGCAAGCCCTGGACCCGCTGCCTGGAAGACCTGGTCTATGTCGCGCACACCTTCGAGGTGCTCAGCGCGGGCACGCAAACCAGCGTGCAGGACTATCCCGGCCGCCTCGGTTACTGGGCGGTGGGCGTACCGCCGTCGGGGCCGATGGACAGTCGCGCGTTGCGTCTGGGCAACCGCCTGCTGGGCAATGCCGAGGGCGAGGCCGCGCTGGAAATCACCATGAACGGCCCGGTGCTGCGCTTCAACTGCGCAGCCGTCATCGCCGTCACAGGCGCCGAAATCCCGCTGTTACTGGATGACCGAACGGTGCCGATGAACACCACGCTGGCGGTCGAGGCCGGTTCGGTACTGAGCCTGGGCCACATCAGCGGTGCCGGTGCCCGCAGTTACCTGTGCCTGCGCGGTGGGCTGCAAGTGCCGGCGTATCTGGGCAGTAAAAGTACCTTCACCCTGGGCCAGTTTGGCGGGCACGGCGGGCGGGCGTTGCGTGCCGGGGACGTGCTGCATCTGCTGCCCCTGGCGGACAGGCAGGCGGGCCAGCAATTGATCGCTGAACCGCTGCCGCCAACCCGCACGTTGCGGGTGATCTACGGGCCCCACGGCGCGCCGGAATATTTTCTGCCCGAGTACATCGACACCTTCTTCGCCACCCAGTGGGAAGTGCATTTCAACTCCAGCCGCACCGGCGTGCGCCTGATCGGGCCCAAACCCGCCTGGGCGCGCACCGATGGCGGCGAAGCGGGACTGCACCCGTCGAATATCCATGACAACCCCTACGCCATCGGTGCGGTGGACTTCACCGGCGACATGCCGGTGATCCTCGGGCCGGACGGGCCGAGCCTGGGCGGGTTCGTCTGCCCGGTGACGGTGATCGAGGCGGATCTGTGGCAGCTGGGGCAACTCAAGGCCGGCGACAAAATCCGCTTCGAACCGGTCGACCTCAAGACCGCCCGGGATCTGGCCTTGGAATGGGACCAACGCAGGGAGCCGGGCTTGCCCGCGATGCAGGCAACTCGGTCTCACAGCCATACCGAGGTGATGCCATCGCGGGCAAGCCCGCTCCCACAGTTGAACGAGTTTCCTGTGGTGCTGGATATCGGTGAAGACAGCACCCGCCTGGTCGCGCGCCTCGCCGGCGACACCCACTTGCTGCTGGAAGTCGGCGCCCCCGAGCTGGACCTGGTACTGCGCTTTCGCGCCCATGCCTTGATGCAGGCGCTTGAAGCCCGTGCCCTGCACGGTGTGATCGACCTGACACCGGGCATTCGCTCGCTGCAGGTTCACTACCAGCCCGAGCAATTGCCCTTGACCGACCTGCTCGCGTTGATCAGCCGCGAATGGAGCGCAGTGTGCGCCACGCAGAACCTGCAAGTGCCGTCGCGCATCGTGCACTTGCCGCTGTCGTGGGATGACCCGGCGTGCCAACTGGCCATCGAGAAATACATGACCACCGTGCGCAAGGACGCGCCGTGGTGCCCGAGCAACCTGGAGTTCATCCGTCGCATCAACGACCTGGCCAACCTCGATGAGGTACGCCACACAGTCTTTGATGCAAGCTACCTGGTGATGGGCCTGGGTGACGTGTACCTCGGCGCGCCGGTGGCCACGCCGCTGGATCCGCGCCATCGCCTGGTGACCACCAAATACAACCCGGCCCGAACCTGGACCGCCGAGAACTCGGTGGGCATCGGCGGCGCCTACCTGTGCGTGTATGGCATGGAAGGTCCCGGCGGTTATCAGTTCGTGGGCCGGACCTTGCAGATGTGGAACCGCTACCGCGACGTGGCGGCGTTCGACGGCAAACCGTGGTTGCTGCGCTTCTTTGACCAGATCCGGTTCTACCCGGTGAGCGCCGATGAACTGGTGCGGATTCGTCGGGACTTCCCGCTGGGGCGTTTTGAGCCGGGCATCGAACACAGTCAGTTGAACCTGGCCGACTACCAGGATTTTCTGGCGCGGGAAGCGGCAGGCATCCAGGCGTTTCGCGAGCACCAGCAGCACGCCTTCAACGCCGAACGCGAACGCTGGATCGCCAGTGGCCAGGCGCATTTCGACAGTGAGGAACAGGTGACGCCCCCGGCACAGGACACGCCGTTGCAGGCCAACGAGTACAGCATCGACAGCCCTGTCGCGGGCAATCTCTGGCAGGTGCAGGTGGCTGCCGGTGAGTCGGTGGCCGCCGGGGAAGTGCTGGTGATTCTGGAGTCGATGAAGATGGAGATTCCGGTGCTGGCGCCGTTTGCCGGGCGCGTGCGGGAAATCCCCGTGCAACCGGGCAGTGCCATCGGTGCCGGTCAGCGGGTCGCGGTGCTGGAACGGGACTGACCGGAGCTGTATCGTGCAGGGAATTCCGCGCCCTGCACGATACGACCATGACCACACCCTCCCTCTGTCCCGCCTGCGGCGCCCGCAATGACTGCAGCCTGGCCGACCCGCGCACGGCCGATCAGGCCTGTTGGTGCTACAGCGTCACCATCGACCCCGCAGTGCTCGAAGCCTTGCCCGATGAGCTGCGCAACCGGGCGTGCCTGTGTCCGCGTTGCGCGCGGGTGGACGAGCAATTGCGTGGAGCCGGGCAGCGGTAATGCGCGTCGACCGATTCCTCAGCAACCTGCCCCGTTTCAATCGCCAGCAAGTACGGCTGTTGCTGGTGGCGCGGCGGGTCACGGTGGATGGCGTGGCGGTCAGCGACCCTTACCACGAGGTGCGGGAGTTCAGCCGGGTGTGCGTGGACGATGAGGTGTTGCAAGCCGGCAAACCGGCGCGGTATTTCATGCTGCACAAGCCCAGGGGCTGCGTCAGCGCCACGACGGATCCACAACACACGACGGTACTCGACCTGCTGGATGAATCCGACAAAGACGAGCTGCACATTGCCGGTCGTCTGGACTTCAACACCACCGGCCTGTTGCTGATCACCAATGACGGCCAATGGTCACGGCGCCTGACGCAACCGCAGACCAAGTTGCCCAAGGTTTACTGTGTAGAAACCGAACAGGTGATCGGCCCAGAGTACGCAATCACCTTTGCCAAGGGCCTGTATTTCGCCTTCGAAGACCTCACCACCCAACCCGCCGAGCTGGAACTGCTGGGGCCCAGGACCGCGCGGTTGAGCATCATCGAGGGCCGTTATCACCAGGTAAAACGCATGTTCGGGCATTTTGACAACAAGGTGATCGGCCTGCACCGGGAGCGAATGGGTCCGCTGGCACTGGATGCAACCCTTGCACCGGGCCAGTATCGAGCACTGACCGACGACGAAATAAAGCAGGTCTGACGACCGTTCAGCCGGTGATGGCAAAAACCCATGGCGACGGCTTGCGACATCCCGGGTCTGCTGCTTGAATCAAGATCACCGGTTCTGCCATGACCGGCGAGTCATCTATAACCTCCAAGAAACACCTTGCCCCGCCCGCGTTCGATCCACGGGCCTCTCAGGCAAACAGCCCGCCATAACAACACCCGCCGGCCAGCCGTATCGGACCGACATGGGCCTCCTTTTCCAGGCGTATGCCTACCTGTCACAAAGCTCGTGCAGAGTTATCTGCGCGCCATACCCGCTTGCCAGGAGTCTTACGACATGAGGCCAGAAATCGCTGTGTTGGATATACAGGGTCAATATCGGGTTTACACGGAGTTCTATCGTGCGCAAGTGCCTGCAAAGACCATCATTCTGGTCAACGGCTCGATGGCCACCACGGCCTCCTTCGCCCAAACCGTGAAAAACCTGCACCCGCAATTCAATGTAGTTTTGTACGACCAGCCCTACGCTGGCCGCTCAAAGATCCATAACCGCCATGAGCATATGCTGACGAAAGAAGTGGAGGGCCAGATCCTGCTGGAACTCATCGAGCACTTCGCCGCCGAACATGTGCTGTCATTTTCCTGGGGCGGCGTGGCAACGCTCATCGCGCTCGCCCAACGACCCCGTCGCGTGGAAAAAGCCGTGATCAGTTCGTTCTCCCCGGTGATCAACGCGCCCATGCGCGACTACCTGGAGCGCGGTGTCGACTACCTCGGCAACCTCGACCGCGACCGCGTCGGTCATCTGGTCAACAGCACCATCGGCAAACACCTGCCGTCGCTGTTCAAGCGCTTCAACTACAAACATGTGAGCAGCCTGGCCGAGCATGAATACGGGCAGATGCACTTCCATATCCACCAAGTGCTCAACAGCGACCGCCTGTGCTATCTCAAGGCCGCTCGGCAGATCGATATTCCGGTGCTGTTCGTGAACGGCGAATGGGACGAGTACACCAGTGCCCAGGACGCCAGGCTGTTCGGCCAGCATGTGGTCAACAGCAGCTTCAGCACCGTGCAGGCCACCGGGCATTTTCTGGACATGGAACACAAGGCGGCCTGCCGGGATACCCGCGCGGCGGTAGTCGGTTTTCTGGAAGGGCAGCGGCCGGCGAGTCGATTGCGCTATCACCCGGGCCAGACACAGCATGCGTTTGCGATTTGAAAGGGAGTATCGGAGGGGGGGGGCTTATGTGGGGCCAGGCTTGCCCGCGATGCAGGCGCCTCGGTGTGTCAGTCACACTGGGGTGAAGCGATCGCCGGCAAGCCAGCGCCTACATTTGCATGCGTCGAGCCTGGTTCGGTTTGCCTTGCCCAAGGCACGTAAACCACACATTTTTGAAGAAAAACTTCAAATCCCGGCGAACATCTGGTACAAAGTCAGCCGCTTTGAGCGGGTATAGTTTAGTGGCAAAACGAAAGCTTCCCAAGCTTTAGTTGAGGGTTCGATTCCCTCTACCCGCTCCATACAGCGCTCTCCGCAAGACCTCAAGCCCAGCAATATGGCGCTTACACCTTATAAACACCAATATTCATACCCCAACAAGAGTGGTCGGAAATCGACCTTGAGAAGGGGCTGTATGCACATACAAAATTTGAGTTAATCCAGTGTCAATGTCGACAAAAACAATTGCGAGTAGCTTGGCATCCCCACGCCTCTGGAGATGCGCCAGCACCACGGTCTCTTGCTGGAAAACGAGATCCAGAAACTGAACCTGCTACTGCGCAAAGTCCGCGAAAATATCTATGGCCTGGTCAAAATAAATGATGGTCTGGTTGCCGAAAATAAGCCGTTCAGGGGCTACCTCATTACCAGCGGCGCTAAGTCGGCAGAGTTTCACCAGGAAATACGTCGCTCGCGAACCTGGCTTAAATTTACAAACGCGCGGCCGATGAGCTTCGCAGAATGCTGGAAGGCACGGCGCTCCCTCCCAGCCTCTCAACGGGCCATCGCATTACTTTGTCAGAGCCCTTTCATATGCCTGGCAGGCACTCAACGCGATCAATCCTTGGTCGTCGGCGCTGGTGGCGGAGATAATTCGTTGAATGAACATGTGCCGTGGCAAGTCGCGCTCGCGAGGGGGCATGAACCACGCCGACAGAGACAAACGAAAAGATAGATCAAAATTTGTTCACAAATGCTAAGTTGACTAATGTGACTTCAGGATCATAATCAGCCGTCTAATCGGCACCCACGAGATTACTGTCTGAGGAGGCTCGCATGAGATACAGCACCGCGCTTGACGTCCTCAAGGCGCATTGGGACTTCAAGCTCCCTGTAAACCCAAAGATAATCGCCGAGAAAATGGGCATAGAGGTCAAAGCCGCAGCAGCAGGTGCTCGCGAAAGTGGACATTACCTGTATCGTGACGGAAATCCACTGATCACGTTCAATCAGTCGGAAACTACTGTACGTCAGCGCTTCACCATTGCCCATGAAATCGGTCACCATGTTAATGGGGATCTAGATGCTCCACGTGATACTGATCGACAGATGAGTGCCGGCGCTAGAGATCCTCGCGAGGTTGCTGCCAACCGCTTTGCAGCAGCTCTGCTAATGCCTGCTGCACTGGTTAAACATATGATCTTTGAAGAGAAGGTTACGGACCTTCAAAGGCTTGCTAACACTTTTGGCGTGTCCACCGCTGCCATGGAATTTAGACTTAAAAATATTGGGATTTTATGAGCCAGGAAGGCGAAGGGTTAGCAGGAGGCGAAAGTAGTATTGATGAGGCACTCTTATCTCGCTATCTGACAAAAGAAGTCTGGCGCTACAAATGGGAACAAGGTCTGGCCAAGCTTGCGCTAGGCCTGATCCTGTCGTTCTATGCCCTGCTTGTAGGCTTCATATTTCTAGGAAACGGCAGGATCGTAATAGGGAAGTGGTATTTCCTTATTAGTTTTAAATCGCATGAAGTCACTGACTTACCAATTATCTTGGCACTCGCCTCAATACCTACCATTTTGCTTATCGCTCTTTTACGATACTTCCATTATCGGGATAAGCCGTCTGACTCGCAGGAATCTTTGCTTCCGCCAAGCCTACAAACGGCGAAAGACGTAATGGATATGCTTAATAAGTAGTAATTCTCGAGAGTTACAAGCTTAGCGCCCTCCTCTACTCAATATCCAATAACTCCGCTCACAGGTCAGACCGGCTATTCTGGCGCGGTCGTATGCCGCTGCCAACTCCCCCACTTTTTTGTCAGCCCCTGGAGCAGTTCGGAGAGCATCATTGCGGCGCGGGTGGCTGACGCACCTCGCTGGGTAGCTCGGGTATCGCAGCAGGCAGTGGCGGCAAGCTTATTATCATCTGCCTGCAACCTATCGCCGATCTGAGCAAACTGTGAGCCGAGGATACGGCCTTCCCAAACCGAGCTAGACGAGCGACAGACCCGGCCACGTTACGACACTGCCGAGATCGTGGGATGGATCGCGTCGAAGAAAAACTCCAGATCTTCTGCTACTTCAGACTAGTAGCTACGCATCAGATATAGTCTGATAAACAAATGTGAGTTCTATGAGGATAAATAATGGAATGGGGATCAGTAGCTGACTGGGTATCAGGTATAGGATCATTCCTCGCCGTTGCTACTGCTCTATATCTGTCCCGCGCAGCGCAACGAGTTCGCCTTACGGGATACTGCGGACACCGTATTGTCGTGAGCCAGGGAATGGATCCAGTAGACCTTTTTTCTGTAAGCGTCACCAACGTAGGGGCGAGAGCAACAGTCGTTAGCGGTATATGGATAAGGGTTGGAGTCTTCAGAAAAAGGCACGCCATGCTTGTTCTAAATGCTGACGAATACTCTGTTGGCATCCCTAAGACGCTATCCGATGGTGAAACGGCGCATTGGGGGGTGCCTCTACAGACCGACCGCTCATGGGTGACAAGCCTTTGTGCTGATTTTGTAAAGTCCCAATTCGACGTGGCCACTTTTCGGGTGACGGTCAACACCACAAACGGTGGGAGTTTTACTTTGAACCCGGGCAAGCCATTCAGAAAAATAATGAGTGAGACCCTGAAAAAGAATGCAGACATCACCAATAGTGAATCGGCATAGCTCTATCGACCTTGTATGGCGATGTGTATGGAAAACAAGACTACCCTTATAGATCTGTCATATTTACTGATTGGTTAGACTCTCTGCCCGCTCCACATAGCGTCCACTCTAATGTCAGTTTTTTGACGAGCAAGTTAAAAAACCGGTCCTTGGTGACCGTTTTTTTATGGGTGGGATTTGGCATACCCACGTCCCTACACACGAAACCTCCCTCCCCTACGTACGTTATTCACGCGAGCGGACAGACTTAAACACGCATGACTCTGAAGATCAGCGGTTCCTTCAACCGCTTTTTTATACATATAAAATATGCATAATGAAAACCTTCAGAATTCAATATGACACCACGAAAAATACCCTGAACAAAATGAAGCACAAGGGCGTAAGCCTGGCAGATACAGAGCCGGTGTTTTATGACGAAGCGGCGCTCGTATGGCAAACCCATGATCATGATGAACATCGCTGGTGCATCATCGGAAAAGACGCAACCGGAAGAATATTGGTGGTCGCGTACACCTACCGGGACCCGAACTTTGTAAGGCCTATCAGCGCAAGGCTCGCGTCCAAAAATGAACGAAGGAAATACCTGGAGGCTTGAATCATGAAAAACGAATATGACCTCGGCAAGGCCAAGCGCGGCGCTGTAGCCAGCAACAAAGGCAAAACCCGGATCACCATCATGCTGGATGACGCAGTGATTGGGGCCGCACGGGAACGTGCCGAAAACGCAGGCACCGGTTATCAGACCGTCATCAACAATATTCTTCGCCAGGCGCTGATTTCTCAGGAAATTCATGAGCTGGCGCCAGCGCCGAAAAAGAAAGCCAAAACACTTCAGGTCATCAATAACCTGATCAGCCAGTCTGAAATAGAAGCGCTGGAACAGCAATTGATCGCCGTCGCCGGAGAGCTTCACCGGGTACTGGGCGCAGCCAATAATGACGAACAGAAACCCAAGCCCACTGTGTGATGTCTCATCATCCCCCCTCCAGATACTCGTACCGAAGGGCTAGGTTGATAGACAAAGTACCGCGCCAATTGCGTTCAAACATTCGCACGCAAAGCGCTGTTAACCCCCCACGCCAGCGGCAACGTCACCAGCAGCAACCCCGCCAGCACCATCACTGCCACCGGCACACCCAGCGTATCGCCGACGGCCCCAAACACCACCGGCGCCAGCGCCCCGCCGCCGATGGTGCCGGTATAAAACAGCGCGAAGGCCTGCTCTCGCTTGCCCGCACCGGCCAGGTCCGGTACCGCGCCGTACAGCACCGAGGACGTGCCATTGAGCGCCAGGCCCAGCACCGGCAGCAGCATCATCAACCCGCTCAAAGGCAGGTAGACCGCAGCCACGATCAACAAGGCCGTGGTGGTTTCCGTCAGCCACACCGTCTTCATCATGCCGATGCGCACACCGAGATAACCGCAGAACAATTTGCCAAAGGCGCCGCCGATAAACAGCATCGTCAGCGCCAGCCCGATACCGGCGGTACCGGCACCTTTGGCTTGCAGCAAAAACGGCAGGAAGGTGAGAAACCCCATGCGCACGGCGCTGTCGAGGGTACCGGTGAGGATCAGCGCGCGCAGGCCGCCGGCAGAACCGGTGCCGCCCAAGGGCGTGGGTTTCTGACTCGCCATGGCGTTGTCGGCCTGGCGGGGAATCAGCCACCACAACAGCCCCGCAGCTGCCAATCCCAGCAACCCAAGCAGCGTGGCGCTGGCACGCCAGCTGATCACGGTGAGCAGCAACCCGACGAGGCCAGGGATCAGGGTTTTGCCGATGTCGCCAGAAAAGTTGTATTGGGACAGCGCCTGTTTGACGCCGCCACCGGCTTCATAGGCGTCGGTAATCATGGAGGACGCCAAAGGATGTTGGGCACTGGCCCCCAAGCCCCCCAATAACAACGCCAGCAACAACACCCCCAACCCGCTGGCTTGTCCCGCCAACAGGTAGGCTGCTCCTGCCAGCGCCGTGCCGCCTATCAACAACGGCGCACGGCCCCAGCGCTTCGCTGCGCGGCTGGCCATAAGTTGCAACACCGCCATCGTCCCGGAATAGGCGCCGCGCAGTAGTCCTATCTGAGCGTAGGACAGCGCAAACTGAGCCTGCCAGATCGGCAGCAACACGTAGATGACATCGGTGAGGCCGTCATGCACGGCGTGGGCGCTGCAGCCCGCGAACAACGCGCGGCGGCGGGTGGATGTTTCGGCTGTGGGCAGGATGACAGTGGCGTTCATGGTG
This sequence comes from Pseudomonas sp. SDO524_S393, assembly GCF_054071875.1. Classification (NCBI taxonomy): domain Bacteria; kingdom Pseudomonadati; phylum Pseudomonadota; class Gammaproteobacteria; order Pseudomonadales; family Pseudomonadaceae; genus Pseudomonas; species Pseudomonas sp. SDO524_S393. The sequence continues at coordinate 77,370 of NZ_JBSVVZ010000019.1, forward strand.
TCGGGGTCGCTTCAGGTTCAGGGGGCTTCCAGCCGGTCAGGGCGATCAGCAGGGTCAGGAGCTGGAAGGCGATGATCAGCACCACACAGCCCGTCCACCCCCAGCGCTCCCAGAGCAACGCAGGCACAACGGCACCGCCACTGCCACCCAGGTAATAACACGTGAGGTAGACGCCAACGGCAGCGGCCTTGTTGCCGCGGGCCGTGGCCGTGGTAAAGGCATTGGCGGCAGCCTGGGCCAGAAACACGCCGGTGGAGCTAAGGGCCAGGCCCGCCACGATGCAGCCCAGGGAGGGCACCAGGGTCAGGGCGGAACCACTGACGCCGAGCACCGCGGCCACCGTCAGCAGTTCGGCATGGGGCCGTGCCTTACTGAGACGCCCGGCAATGGGAATCACGATCAGGGCCAGCAGGAACACCATGTAAAGCGTGCCCAAGGCCGCAGGCCCCAGGTTGAACGGAGGCAGTCCAAGATACAGGCCGGCGTAGGTAAACGCCGCGACCTGGGAGAACAACACGCAAAAACCCACGGCATACGCAGCCAACAGGGGCTTGCGAAACACACCTGAAACACCGACGTTGACCCGCTTCGTTTTCGCACGACTGGCCGGCAACAGGAACTGGATGAACCCACCCACCATCAGGCTCAGTGCCGCGAGCCATTCAAAGGCTTCGCGCCAGCCTGCATACTCGGTCATCACGCCGGTCACAAAGCGCCCGGCGAACCCGCCCAACACGGTGCCCGCCACGTACAGACTGGTGACTTCAGTGACCGTCGCCCCGCTCCATCGGTCGCCGATGTAGGCCACGCTGGTGGCAAATACCACCGGGATCAACATGCCTTCGACAAACCGCCAGGCGAGCACTTCGGCAAAGCTGCCGGCATGGGCCGTCATCCACGCTGGTACTGCCAGCAGCAGCGCCGCCACCGAAATCACCCTGCGCGGTTCGAAACGCCCGGTCAGGCGACCGACAAAGGGGGCCGTCATGGCGACTGCCAGGGTCGTCACGGTAATGCTCCACCCCGCCGCCCTGGCGCTGATCTGAAACTGTGCGGCAAACGTCTGCAGGATGCTCTGGGTAGCATAAAGGTTGAGAAACGCCGCGCAGCCACACAGAAACAGGGCCAGGCGGGCACAATGCAAGCGCGGTTTCATGAAACCTCTCGTTTTATTTTGTGCGGTCTTTATAGAATGACTGGCGGCGCTTGAACCAATACCGATTTCGAACCGATCAATACCCAGGGACCAGGATGCTCGACCTACGCAAGCTGCGGTACTTTCTGACGGTCGCCGAAGAACTGCACTTCGGCCGCGCCGCCCAGCGACTGCACCTGGCCCAGCCACCGCTGACCCGACAGATTTCCGCGCTGGAAACGGAGCTGGGCTTCAAGCTGTTCGATCGGACCAGCCGCACCGTAACGCTGACGGCCCAAGGTCGATCATTCCTGCCCTACGCCCGGGGGGTGTTGGAACAGGTCGAGTTGGCGCAGGTGATTGCCGGCAAACTGGCCGCCGGCACTGCCGGGCAACTGGCATTGGGGTATGTCAGCTCGATTGCCCTGTCGGATCTTTTCAGTCAGGCCATCCAGCTGTTTTCCCAGCGTTTTCCCGATGTGCAATTGACCCTGGTGGAATGCGCCTCCGGCAGCCTGGGCGCACAGGTCGCTGACGGGCGGCTGGATATCGGCTTGAGCCGCAGGCTACCGCAAGATGATGCGGTGCAAGCGCTGTCCCTGGGCGAAGAACGCCTGGTCGCTGCCGTGTCCAGCGACAGTCCCCTGGCCGACCAGGCGCAGCTAAGCCTCACGCAACTCAGTGCTTATCCGCTGATCCTGTTTCCAGCCGATTACGGGTCGGGGTTGAACCAGTCCATCGAACAGCTTTACCGGCACCACGGGCAACCCTTGCGCGTCGGCCCGACCGGGCGGCAAATCACCTCGATCATTGCGCTGGTGGCCGCCGGACAAGGCGTTGCCCTGGTGCCCGAATGCACGCAGAGCCTGATGAACAAAGGCGTGACATACAGGCCGTTGGTCGAGGTGGATGCTTGTGCGAAGTTGTGGGTACTGACGCGCCAGGAAGCGCGACCTAGTGTACGGGTGGAGGCCTTTTTGTCGGTGATCAAGCAAATACCGACAGCCAACGCGGGCGCTAACCTGAATACTGAAGTTTTCAGTTGATGACACAGGAGTTCAGGATGATCCTGCTCGATCCCGGCCACTCAAGACGGCCCGTCTATAAAGTTTTAGGCCTGGTCTTGATCGTGCCACTGATGATATCGCTGATGAAGTTGGGCACCACCGGCGTGATAGTCGCCCTTGCTTCATCAGTCTACGGTGTCTGGTTCGCCGCCCACCACGCCAGCAAGGGGTTAACGGTGATGGCCGCGATCATCAGCGGGCTCAATCTGGTTTCAACCGTGATGTTCTCGACCTCTTCAGTGCTTATCGCCCTCGGCCACATAGCGTGGCTTTACGCTTACCCGCCGCTTTCTGAATGGCGGTACTGGCTCTGAATTTAACCGCAAGAAACGTAGTTTGCCGGTACGCCCACTCCGACAGACTTAAACCACTGCCCCCCTCAGGAACCCACCCATGCCCTACGAATACAAGCTCATGCCCTCCCCCGTCGGCCAGCTCACCCTCGTGGCGCGCAATGGCAAGCTCAACGCAATCCTCTGGGAGGTCGAACGGGCCAACCGGGTACGCCTGGGAGAGTTGCACGAGGCCAATGACAGCCCGGTGCTGCTGGAAACCGAGCGTCAGTTGCAGGAATACTTCGCCGGCACCCGCCATCGGTTCGATGTGGAGCTGGACTTCACCGGCACCGACTTTCAGAAACAGGTCTGGCAAGCGCTGCTTACCATTCCCTTTGGCGAAACCCGCAGCTACAGCCAGATCGCCCGGCAGATCGGCAACCCCAAAGCCGTGCGCGCGGTGGGTGCAGCCAATGGGCGCAATCCAATTTCAATCATTGCGCCGTGTCATCGAGTCATTGGTGCATCGGGCGGCTTGACCGGGTTCGCCGGGGGGCTGGAAGCCAAGCAGTATTTGCTCGCGCTGGAAGGGCCGAATCAAGCCGAACTCGCGCTCTAAGCCAAACAGGCAAATGTAAAAAGAAATTTCAAGGATTCACCGCGGTCCATTATTTCATCACCCCCTCCAAGGAAACGGTCATGAAATTCTCCGCAGTCTCGCAAACGCTGTCGCGCTGGGCAGGCAGCCCCCGCACGTTCTTCACGGCCGTTGCACTGATTTTCGTGTGGGGCCTGAGCGGGCCGTATTTCCACTACAACGATACCTGGCAACTGATCATCAACACCTCGACCACCATCATCACGTTTCTGATGGTGTTCCTGATTCAGAACACGCAGAACCGCGACAACGACATCCTGCATATCAAGATCGACGAACTGCTGCGCGTCACCAAGGACGCCCATAACGCCGTACTCAGCCTGGACGGCCTGGACCTGGATGCGCTGGAAAAACTGCGCAAGGAATACCGTAGCATCGGCGACGCCGACACCATGCACCTGACCAACACCGGCAGTGCAGAATCGACCAGGACCGACTTGAACCAGGCATGAAAAAACGGCGGTGGGAACCTCTTCCCACCGCCGTTTCTTTACTTCACGCGATCATCTCAACCGTCGCCCTGATGGCCTTTGCCGTAGGTCGAGGCCAACGCGCGGGCCTTGTGCAGACGCTCCTCCAACTTGGGCAGCGTCTCATCGACCAGCGCTTTAATCTCCGGCACCTGCGACGCTGCGCCTTCCTGTTTGAACAGCGCAATCGCATCCTCGTTTTCCTTGACCTGTTGCGCGGTGTAGGCCGCGTCAAAGGAGTCGCCGTCCTTGAGTTCGGGCATCAAGGTTTCGGCCTTGTCGACGATCTGCTCGCGCGGCGCGACAGGCAGGTCAAGCTTCTTGGCGATGGCTGCCAGGTGCTGGTTGGCCAGGGTGCGCTCGTTGATCACCTCGATGGTGTAGTCCTTGATTTCCTGGGACGAGGTCTTGGCGTGGGCCATGCGACTGGTCTCGATATCGGCCATCCCTTTGGCCGAAGCCTGCTCGATGAACTCGGCAGGCGACTGGGCGAAAGCATTGCTGGCGCCGAGGCCCAGCAGCATCGCAAAACTGGCGGTGCGTAACCGGATAGCCATACGGCTCATGATGGGTTCCTCCAGAGCAAAAATAAGTGCGGGAAGATACCCCCCGCCCTGAATTCGAATTTTCAGGGCGGCAAAGGTTTAGAAAAAACTGCCCGGAGCGACGAACGGTCGTCGTTGATTCAGGCCGGCTTACTGCCAAACAAACCCGGCAGCGCGTGCGCCAGCGCATTGATCGCAAAGCCGATAAACATCACGCCACACAGCTTGGTGATGAGGATTTCGTGACGCTGGTACACCGTGCGTACCCGTTGCGCGCCGACCACGCCGATCAGGATCGCGTAGGCCAGCAGGCCACCGACGAAACTCAGGAAGATCAACGACGGCAGCATCGACCAGGTCAGCAATTCAGCACGGCTGGACAGCAGCGCGGTGAAGGTCGCGACCGCCACCGGGTACGCCTTGGGGTTGGTCAGGCCGAACAGAATGCCGTGCCAGAACGGATGCCGCGCCGCGCCCTGGGGCGCATCGCTGCTGCGGCGCTGGGTACGGATCGCACGCCAGCCGAGCCAGAACAGGTACAGGCCGCTGAGCACGCCGAGGATGTCGAAAGCGCTGCTGCCCACTTCGCGCGCGCCCACAATCGCGATCAGCGCGGTGCTGCACCAGATCACATCCCCCAGCAGATGCCCGCACAGGAAACCCGCACCGGCCCGGCGACCGCGCGCGGCGCCGATGCCGAACACGGCCAGCACACCGGGACCTGGCGTGATCCCGTAGATAAAACCCGAAGCGAGAACGGCAAGCAGCAAGGATGGGGTCATGGCGCAACTCTGGAAGACGGTTGAGAGGTGGAGGGATTCTGCACCTTCCCGCGCTACGGGTAAAACTTCATTCCAGCGTAGGGCTTGGCGCGACAGGCTTGCAGACGCGACGCCAGGTCGCCGACATGGGCTTCGAGCTTATGGCCGTCGGGGTCGAGAAAATAGAACGACGCGCCTTCGCTGCGGTTGTCGCGCCACTCCTGTACACCGGCGGCGCGCAGGCGTGCGACCAGCGCGGTGAAACCTGCCGCATCGACGCTGAACGCATAGTGGGTGTAGTCCGCCGCCGGCAGCGAAGCCCGCGACGGATCGAACGAAAGACACAACCACAGACCCGGCAACGACAGATAGGCGCCTTGGTCCCAGGTCGCTTCGAGCGTCAATTGCAGCAACGCGTGGTAGAAACCCACGCTGCGATGCACATCGCTCACCGCCAGGGTCAAGTGGTTGAAACCTGAAAGCATCGTGTCGGTCCTGTCATCGGTGGCTGTCGGAAAGGACACCCTGCACCTGTCCTGCCAGCCACCGCAAGCCCCGCCCCGGCAAATACCACACGGGCACCGTCGGGCCGATCAGCCCTTATCGAGAGTCCGCAGCTTTTGCGGCAGGCCCCACAGCAACAACGCCGCCGCCAACAACGCGCATACGCCAATCACATACAGCGCGGGCGTGGTGCTGCCGGTGAGGTCCTTGATGCGCCCCACCATCACCGGGCTGACGATGCCACCGAACTGACCCAGGGTATTGATCACCGCGATACCGCCGGCCGCACCGGCACCCGCGCCGGCCAGCAGCTTGGGTGGCAGGGTCCAGAACGTCGGAATGGAGGCGATGATCCCGGCGCCCAGCATGCCCAGGGCGATGATCAGGAAGGTCGTGTGGTCGGCAAAGATGCCCGCACTGAAAAAGCCCACCGCGCCCAGCAGCACCAGGCCACTGACAAACTTGCGGCGTTCGCCGGTGGCGTCCGACAGGCGCCCGATCACCACCATGCTGATGGCGCCGCACACATACGGAATCGCCGTGAGCAGGCCGATCATCACCGGGCTCTGGGTACCGGCGCTGCGAATCAGCTGCGGCGCCCAGAAGTTCAGGCCGTATGACGCCACCTGGATCAGGAAGTAGATGAAGCCCAGCATCAAAAAACCCGGAATGCGCATCGCCGACAGCAACGAGCCGCCGTGCTGATGCGGCTCATGTTTGGCGATTCGACTGGACAACAAGGTCTTCTCCGCTGGCGTCAACCACTGCGCGTCTTCGATACGGTCCTTGAGCATCGTCAGCACCAGAAACCCCAGGCCGATGCACGGCAAGCCGCCCAGCAGGAACAACCAATGCCAGCCGCGCATCTGTAGCACGCCGTCGAGGTGTTCCAGCACCAGGCCGGAAAATGGCGCCCCCACCAGACCCGCAAACGCCGAGGCGAGAAACAGCATCGAGGTGATGCGCCCACGGAAGTGCTGCGGGAACCACAGGGTCAGGTAATACAGCACGCCGGGCGCAAAGCCCGCCTCCATGGCGCCGATGAGGAAACGCAGGCCATAGAACTGCCATTCCGCCGTGACAAACACCATGGCCGCCGTGGCCAGGCCCCACGACATCATGATCCGCGCGATCCAGCGGCGCGCGCCGACCTTGTACAGCATCATGTTGCTCGGCACTTCGAACAACACATAACCCACCACGAACAACCCGGCGCCCAGGCCATAGGCGGTGTCGCTCAAGCCCAGGTCGGATTGCAGCTGGAACTTGGCGAAGCTGATGTTGATCCGGTCAAAAAACGCGAACAGGTAACACACCATGATCAACGGCATCAGGCGCCAGGCGACCTTGCTGACCAGGGCTTTTTCGGCATCGATTTCAGCAGCCGGGCGCGCGCCGGCCTCTAAGGCATTGGTGTTCATGCTTTCTCTCCAGCGGACTGCTCACAGGCGTCCGATTGTTTTTGTTGTCTGGTGCGGCGTTACAGCGTGGCGATGTAAGCCGGTGGGGGATGCAGGTCGCAGTTGCGCCCGGCCTTGGCCACCTGGCCGGGCAACTCATGGCCGAGCAGGGCCGGCAGGCGGCGGGACATTTGCAGCAGGTGCGGCAGGTCGATGCCGGTGGGAATACCCACCTCTTCACAGAGGTTCACCAGATCTTCGGTGCAGATATTGCCCGACGCTCCCGGCGCAAACGGGCAACCGCCCAAGCCACCCAGCGCCGCGTCGAAACGACGGGCGCCAGCCTCGTAGGCGGCCAGCACATTGCACAGCCCCAGGCCACGGGTGTTGTGGAAATGCAGGGTCAGGTCACGGGCGGATACGCGTTGCAACACGCGCTTGACCAGACGCTCCACTTGGCGCGGGTTGGCCATGCCGGTGGTGTCGGCCAGGCTGATGCCCTGGATGCCCAGTTCAAGGTAGGCATCGACGATCTGCAACACACGGTCTTCATCGATCCTGCCCTCGAACGGGCACCCGAAAGTGGTGGCGATACTGCCGTTGAGCCGCACCGGATAGTCGCCGGCAACGTTGACGATATCGCCAAACGCCGCCAGGGAGGCCTCGCAACCCATGCGCATGTTCGCCAGGTTGTGGGTCTGGCTGGCGGACATCACCAGGTTCAGCTCGTCGGCGCGGGACTCGATGGCCCGTTGCGCGCCCTTGAGGTTGGGAATCAGCGCCACATAGATCACCCCGGGTTGGCGCTTGATGCCCTGGAACACCTGCTCGCCATCACGCAGCGCCGGAATGGCCTTGGGCGAGACGAACGAACCGGCTTCGATCCGCGAAAACCCGGCGAGGGAAAGCTGGTCGATCAGGGCGATCTTGTCAGAGGTCTCGACCCAGGTCGGTTCGATTTGCAGGCCGTCGCGCGGGGACACTTCCTGCACGATCAGCGCGTCGGAATAATCAGCGATCATTGCACCACTCCCGAAGCTTTCAAGCGTTGGATATCGGCACCGGTCAGGCCCAGGCCGCCAAGGATGTCATCGGTGTGCTGGCCCAGGGTCGGCCCCTGCCAGTTCACGCCGCCGGGGGTTTGCGAGAGTTTGGGCACGATGCCCGGCATCTTTACCGACACCCCGCCGGGCAACTCGGCATCCAGCAGCATGTCGCGCGCCTGGTAATGTGGGTCGCTGACGATATCCGCCACCGAGTAGATACGCCCGGCCGGCACTTCGGCGGCCTCCAGCGCGGTGAGCACCTGATCGATCGGCAGGCTGCTGGTCCAGTGGGTGATCGCCGCGTCAAGCAAACCACTTTGGGCGGCACGGCCATCGTTGTGGGCGAACTCGGGCGCTTCGGCCAGGTCGACGCGGCCGATGGTGGCCATCAAGCGTTTGTAGATCGGGTCACTGTTGCCGGCGATCACCACGTAGGCGCCATCGGCGGTCAGGTAGGTATTGGAGGGTGCAATCCCCGGCAAGGCGCCGCCACTGCGCTCGCGCACATGGCCGAGCATGTCGTATTCCGGCACCAGGCTTTCCATCAGGTTGAACACGCTTTCGGCCAGGGACACATCGACGATCTGCCCGTCGCCCTGGCCGGTCTTGACCCGCAGCAACGACATCAGCGCGCCGATCACACCGTGCAGCGACGCCAAGGAATCGCCCAGGCTCACGCCGACCCGCGCCGGCGGCGAATCCGGGTTGCCGGTGGTGTAACGAATGCCGCCCATGGCCTCGCCGATGGCACCGAAGCCAGGGCGGTCGCGATACGGGCCCGACTGGCCGTAGCCCGAGATGCGCACCAACGTCAGCTTGGGGTTGATGGCGTGCAGCACGTCCCAACCCAGCCCCAGTTTTTCCAGGCCGCCGGGGCGCAGGTTTTCGATGAGCACGTCGGCATCGCCAAGCAATTGCTTGATCAAACCCAAGCCTTCGGACGACTTGAGATCCAGCGCCAACGACTTCTTGTTACGCGATTGCAGGTACCACCACAGCGACGTGCCTTCATGCAGCTTTCGCCATTTGCGAAGTGGGTCACCCTGCCCCAGGGCTTCGATCTTGATCACCTCGGCGCCAAACTCGGCCATCATCCGGGCGGCGAATGGCGCGGCAATCAGGGTACCGATCTCGATCACCTTGATACCGCTCAGGGGAGCCGTCATGGGGTGTTCCTCTTGTTCTTGGAATGTGAGCCAAGGCTAGAGGACAGCCGCAGGAGAAATCCAACCGTCAGTTGGCAACGAGCGTTCGCCAAACACGAACGACCGCGGAATCATCTGTAGGAGCCGGCTTACCCGCGATGAGGCCGACAGGGTTTCAGTTACACCAGCGCCTTGCGCAGGTAGTCGAAAAGCAGGCGGCTGACCGGCGACAGTTGCGCCTCATCGCGCACCACCAGGATCAGGCTGCGATCCGACCAGGCATCCGTCAACGGCACCGCGTGCAAGCCCAGCGCCCGGCCGAACAACTCATAGGCCTTGTGCGGCAGGATGCCAATGCCCATGTTCGCCTGGACCATCCGGCACATCGCATCGAACCCCGGCACATGGATACGCAGGCGCAGCATCCTGCCCGCCTCGCGCGCGGCGGCGTGGGTGCGCATGTTGATCGAACTGGCGGCGTGCAAGCCGACATAATCGCTGTCCAGGGTCTCGGCGAACGCCAGGCTGTCGCGCGTGGCCAGCGGATGATCGGCAGGCATCAGCACCACCAGTTTGTCGAGGCGATAGGTCACGCTGGGCAAGCCCTTGGTGTCGGTGTCACTGGAACAGATGCCCAGGTCGGCCACGCCATCCAGCACGCCTTGCACCACGCCGTTGCTGGGACGCTCTTCCAGGTCGGTTTTGACTTCGGGGTGCAGCTCGGAAAAATCCCGCAGGTCTTCGGGCAGGAACTGAATGATCGCCGACAGATTGGCCAGCATGCGCACATAGCCGCGTACACCGTGGCTGTGTTCGCCCAGTTCCAGGCCCATTTTTTCGACGTTGAACAGCATCTGCCGCGCATGGTGCAGCAGGGTTTCGCCCGCCGCCGTCAGGTCCATGCCCTTGGCCCGACGCACGAACAGACTCACACCCAGTACCTGCTCCAGCTCCATCAGGCGCTTGCTGGCCGCCGACACGGCAATGGCCTCGCGCGCTGCGGCGCGGGTAAGCGTGCCCTCTTCGAACACCGCCACGAACAGTTGCAGGGTGATCAGGTCCAGTCGGCGCACCAGGCTTCGGTGCAGCATCAGTGACGCTCACGGGCCAGGCGGTTGATCTCGGCCTGTTCCACCACCGGTTGCGGCGCGCCCCGGCTCGCCACCTGCAACATCGCCCGACCGACGGTCTCGGTACTCACCACCCAGCTCGGCTTCATCCGCCGAAAAAACGACAACAACGGGCCCAACACGCTGTAGAAGGACTGGTACAACGGCGTTTTCGAACGCACGCCGTGCAATGGCTGGATCACCCCGGGCCGAAACAGGTACACCGCCTTGAACGGCAACCGCAGCAAGGCATTCTCGGTCTTGCCCTTGACCCGCGCCCACATCGACTTGCCCGCCTCGGAACTGTCGGTACCGGCGCCGGACACATACACAAACGTCATCTGCGGGTTGAGCCGCGCCAGGGTGCTGGCAGCGACCAGGGTGAGGTCATAGGTGAGGTGGGTGTACTTGGTTTCATTCATCCCGGCCGAGGAAACGCCGAGGCAGAAGAAGCAGGCGTCGAAGCCTTGCAGCAGGTTTTCCAGAGGTTGGAAGTCCAGCATGTCGCTGTGCAACACCTGATGCAGCTTGCCGTGCTCCTGGGTCAACGGCGTGCGACCGACGGCGACCACTTCCTGCACATCGGTCGCCAGGAGGCATTCGCGCAAAACGCCCTGGCCAACCATTCCAGTGGCGCCGAATAATAGAACTCTCATGGGGTGGTTCCTTGGTGACAAACGATTAACCGCACGTTAGAAACAAATACACTATCTGCCGGTAGTTTACCGCTGAAAAAGGAAAAGCCTGTTTTTGAACAATACCACCACCCTCGCACTGGCCTGCGCCGCCGCATTCCTCGCCCAAGTCGGTATCAGCAGCTACCTTCCCGCCGTTCCCGCCATCGCCCACGCCCTCCCCGCAGCCGAAGACCGTGTTGCGCTGGCTTTGGCGATCTATCTGGTCGGCATGGCATTGCCGATGTTGCTGTGGGGTAGCCTGGGTGAGCGGTTTGGCCGCAAGCCTGTGCTGCTGGCGGCACTCGCCTTGTATGCATTGGCGAGTGCTGCGATTCCTTCGGCGTTCAACGTTGAATCCTTCCTGTCATTGCGGCTGATCCAAGGCTTGGGGGCCGGTGGTGTTTCAGTGATGGCGCGGGTATTGGTGCGTGACAGTTTCAGTGGTGCCTTGTTGGCCAAAGGGCTGTCATGGCTGGGAATGACGTTTGTGGTCGCGTTGGGTATCGGCCAATTCGCGGGTTCGTTGCTACAGGTGGCTTTCGGCTGGGAGGCGATTTTTTACGGCTTGGCGATTGGGTCGGTGGTGCTGATGCTGGTGCTTCATCGGGTGGAGTTTGCGCTGTTGGCGAAAACCGACTCCTCGCTGTCCACAGGGCACATCTACGCCACAATTGTGCGACATCCGCCTTTCTTGCAGGCTGCTCTGACAGGTGGTCTGGGTTATGGCGTAATCATCGCCTTTAACACGTGTGCACCGTTGATCCTTCAGGGGCGTTTCGAGTGGAGCGCCGCGCAATACGGCTGGCTGGGCTGGCCGATCAGCGCTGCTTACCTGGCGGGAGCGGTGATGGTCAATCGCTTCGTCGCTCACACAGGGCGATTGAGGATGATGGGCTGGGGAGTGGCGTTGGTGGTGGCGGGAACGGCCATGATGTTGCTGGGCAGTGTGTTTGCCAGCGGGCTCGCCGTCTTGCTGTGCTTGCCGTATTGCCTGGCGGTGCTCGGCCAGTCGATGAGTTATCCGATCAGTTTGTCACTGGCCAACGACACGTCACCGATAAGCGGCTCCTACGCCATGGCATTGAGCGGTTTCATGCATCAGTTGATGGCTGCATTAATCGGCGGTGTGGCCAGCCTGTTGGTGAGTCAGCAAGCGTGGCCATTTGCGCTGTTCTGTGTCGGGCTGGCGAGCGGCGCGGGGCTGTGCGTCGCCCTTTGCAGCAGGGGTCAAAACGCGCTGCGAAAAATCTCCTCGATCTGACGCTGATCCGCCCGCCGTGGGTTGGTCAGCCCGCAGGCATCTTTCAAGGCGTTGGTGGCCAGCCGCGGGATGTCTTGCAACTTGGCACCCAGTTCACGCAGGCCGGCGGGGATGTCCACGTCATGGGCCAGGCTGCGAATGGCGACGATGGCGGCCTGGGCGCCCTCTTCCGGTGTGCGGCCCTTGATGTCGGCGCCCAGCGCGCGGCCCACGTGGCTCAAGCGTTCGGCGCTGACGCTGGCATTGAAGCTCTGCACATGGGGCAGCAATACCGCGTTGCACACGCCGTGGGGCAAGTCATACAGACCGCCCAACTGGTGGGCCATGGCATGCACGAACCCCAGGGACGCGTTATTGAAAGCCATGCCCGCCAGGAACTGCGCATACGCCATGTTTTCCCGCGCGGCGAGGTCGCTGCCGTCGCGCACGGCCAGGCGCAGGTTGGCACTGATCAGCTCGATGGCCTTGAGCGCGCAGGCGTCGGTGATCGGTGTGGCGGCGGTGGACACGTAGGCTTCGATGGCATGGGTCAGGGCATCCATGCCGGTGGCGGCGGTGAGGCCCTTAGGCATGCCGGCCATCAACGCCGGGTCGTTGACCGACAGCAGCGGCGTGACGTTGCGGTCGACAATCGCCATTTTTACATGGCGGGTTTCGTCGGTGATGATGCAGAAGCGCGTCATTTCGCTGGCTGTGCCGGCAGTGGTGTTGATGGCCACCAGCGGCAGTTGCGGCTTGCTCGATTGGTCGACGCCTTCGTAGTCGCCGATATGCCCGCCGTTGGTGGCGCACAGAGCGATGCCCTTGGCGCAGTCGTGGGGCGAACCACCGCCCAGGGACACCACGAAATCACAGGCGCTCTGTTGCAGCAATGCCAGGCCTTTCTCGACATTCGCCACGGTGGGGTTGGGCTTGGCGCCGTCGTAGATCACCGAGTCGATGTCCTGCATCGCCAGTTTTTCGGCAACCATCCCCGCCACGCCAGCGTCGGCCAGCCCGGCGTCGGTCACGATCAATGCCTTGCGAAACCCGTAGTTGCGGATGGCGCCCATGGCGTCATCGAGGCAGGCGATGCCCATGATGTTGACGGCGGGAATGAAGAAGGTGCTGCTCATGGTGAGTCCTCAGAGGCGGTATGCCCACAGCATCGACCGGTGACGGGCACCGCATCTTGATCAGGATCAACGCTTGCCCGTGATAAAGTCCCTCTTCCGCCGATTTCGAGTAGACCCGCCGCGATGAAGGATTTCCAGGATATTGACGCCCACCTTGAAGACTGGAGCGCCCTGCGCAGTGCCATCGACTTCAACGGGATTCTGATCGGCAACGGCGCCAGCCGTACGATCTGGGAAGACTTTGCCTACGACTCATTGTTCGAAAACGCCCGCACCGTCGAAGAAAAACCCCTGAGCACGTCCGAGCTGAGCGTGTTCGACGCCCTGCAAACCCGCAGTTTCGAGCAGGCCCTGGGCGCGTTGAAAACCACCAGCCGGGTCAACAAGGCCCTGGCGGTCAGCTCGGCGGCACCGCGCAATCGCTACTACGCGATCAAGGAAGCGTTGATCAACACCATCCACAGCGTGCACATTCCGTGGCGCCTGGTGCAGCCTTCGACGCTGGCGACCATCAACCATGAGCTCAAGCAATACTCGACGGTATTCACCAGCAACTACGACCTGCTCAACTACTGGGCAACCCTGCATGCGCCGGGCATCGACGACCTGTTCCGCAGCGCCGACGCCAGCTTTGACCTGCGCAACACCCGCACCGACGCCACGCGCATTCTCTACCTGCACGGCGGCCTGCACCTGGTACGCAACCTCGACGGCACCGCGCGCAAGCTGCCGTCCACCGACAGCACGCTGCTCAGCAGCTTTGCCATCAACAACACGCTCAAGACCCTGGACGACGTGCCGCTGTTTGTCAGCGAAGGCACTGTCGAGGAGAAGCTCAAGACTATCCGCAGCTCGGATTACCTGTCGTTCTGCTATGAGCAACTGCTGACCCATGAGGGCGCGCTGTGCCTCTTCGGCCATGAGCTGGGAGCGCAGGACAAGCACCTGGTAGATGCGATTCGCCAGGCCGGGCTGACGACGTTGGCGATTTCGGTGTCGGGGCGCAGTGACGGGTTTATTCGTCAACAGAAGCGGCGGTATTCGGCGCTGTTCGAGGGCACGGGTGTGCAACTGAGATTCTTTGCGGCACGCACCCATGCGCTGGGCAACCCGGCCTTGTCCGTGCCGGTCGAACGCTGATCTTGCGAACAAAGGAGATCAACTGTGGGAGCTGGCTTGCCTGCGATACCGGCAACTCGGTCTGTCAGTTGAATCGAGGTGATGCCATCGCAGGCAATCCAGCTCCCACATGGATCGCATTTCAGGCAAACATCAGTGTCATTCTTCGGCGCTGTGCACCACCACCAACAATTGCGCCTGCACATCACCGACTGATCTCAGTCGATGCGGTTTCTGCGCATTGAAGTGCAACGCGTCGCCGCGCTCCAGGATCACTCGTTCGTTCATGAAGTCCACCTCCACCTGGCCTTCATGCACAAACAAAAATTCCTCCCCCAGGTGTTCCTTGAAGCTCTTGTCGGTGAACTCCGTCGGCGGGTAGATGATGAACGGCAGCAGGCTGCGCTCGCTGACCTGATGGGCGAGCACCGCGTAACCCGGTGACGTGTCCGGCCGTTCATGGCTGCGCACCAGGCTGTAGCTGTCGAGGCCCGCACGGTCTTCACTGAACAGCTCTTCGACCTTCACGCTCAAGGCCTTGGCCAGTTTCAGCGCGGCGGCAATCGACGGCGTGTTGAGCCCGCGCTCGACCTTGGAGAGGTAGCTCTTGGTCATCCCGGTTTTTTCAGCCAGGACCTCCAGCGTTACGCCAAGTTTTTTTCTCAATACTTTCAAACGGATAGACATGCTTTGCGGTTAATCCCTGCCGAAAATCAAAAGCTGCGCTTGCGAATGACACAAAGTGTCATATAGGATCTTTAGTGTCATTTGCTCTAACCCAAAGGACACAGACATGGCCAAGACATTAGCACTCCCCAAAGACCAGTTGGTCAAGCAAGCCCTGATCCAGATGCAAAACACCCTGGCGGATAATACGTGGACCGACCGGCAAAAGCTGGCGCTCACCTGTCGCATTCTGTTCGAGAACGGCCATGACTCCGGCCTGGCCGGGCAGATCACCGCGCGCGGGCCTGAAGCCGGTACCTATTACACCCAGCAACTGGGCCTGGGTTTCGATGAGATCACCGCCGGCAACCTGCTGCTGGTCAACGAAGACCTTGAAGTACTCGAAGGCCATGGCATCCCCAACCCGGCCAACCGCTTCCACAGCTGGGTGTATCGCGGGCGGCCGGATGTGAACTGCATCATCCATACGCACCCCACTCATATTGCCGCGTTGTCGATGCTGGAGGTGCCGCTGCAGGTATCCCATATGGATCTTTGCCCGCTCTACGAAGACTGCGCCTTCCTGGAGGCCTGGCCCGGCGTGCCGGTGGGCAATGAAGAGGGTGAAATCATCACCACGGCACTGGGCGACAAGCGCGCGATCCTGCTGTCGCACCACGGTCAGTTGTCCACCGGGGCGAGCATCGAGGAAGCCTGCGTGATCGCCCAATTGATCGAGCGCGCGGCCAAGTTGCAATTGCTGGCGATGTCGGCGGGCACGATCAAGCCGATTTTGCCGGAGCTGGGACGCGAGGCCCATGACTGGATCTCCAAGCCCAAACGCTTTGGCGCCGCGTTCAATTACTACGCCCGGCAGAACCTGCGCAAACACGCCGATTGCCTGAACTGATCCGCCCCTTTTCGACCGGAGACTTTCCATGTCCAGCCCAACCATTCACGGCATCATCGGCTACACCATCACCCCGTTCAGCGCCGACGGCCAACGCATCGACCTCGACGCGCTGGGGCGCTCCATCGACCGCTTGATCGACAGCGGCGTCCACGCCATCGCGCCCCTGGGCAGCACCGGCGAAGGCGCCTACCTGAGTGATGCCGAGTGGGACGAAGTCAGCGCCTACAGCATCGAAAAAGTCGCCCGGCGCGTGCCGACCATCGTCAGCGTGTCCGACCTGACCACCGCCAAGGCCGTGCGCCGCGCGCGTTACGCCGAAGCTCATGGGGCCGACGTGGTGATGGTGCTGCCGGCCTCCTACTGGAAGCTCAGCGAAGCGGAAATCCTCGCCCACTACGCAGCGATCGGCGACAGCATCGGCGTGCCGATCATGCTCTACAACAACCCGGCCACCAGCGGCACGGATATGTCGGTGGACTTGATCCTGCGCATCGTCAAGCAGGTCGCGAACGTGACCATGGTCAAGGAGAGCACCGGGGACATTCAGCGCATGCACCAGTTGCGGCGCCAGAGCGACGTGCCGTTCTACAACGGCTGCAACCCGCTGGCGCTGGAGGCTTTCGCGGCCGGTGCGAAAGGCTGGTGCACGGCGGCGCCGAACCTGATCCCGCAGCTCAACCTGGATTTGTACGACGCGGTCCTGGCCAATGACCTGGCCACGGCGCGGGCGTTGTTCTATCAACAACTGCCGCTGCTCGACTTCATCCTCAAGGGCGGGTTGCCGGCCACCATCAAGGCGGGGCTGCGCCTCACGGGGCTGGAAGCAGGTGATCCTCGGCTGCCGGTTTTTCCGCTGGGTGAAGCGGCGATCGAACAGCTGAAAACATTACTGCGCTAACCCACAATCCCCTGTGGGAGCGGGCTTGCTCGCGAATGCAGTGCGCCAGTCAATGGATAAATCGACTGA
>NZ_JBSVVZ010000020.1:0-94073 GCF_054071875.1 Pseudomonas sp. SDO524_S393
GTGGGGTTTCCCCATGTGAGAGTAGGTCATCGTCAAGATTAAATTCCGAAACCCCTGTCTGCTAATGCAGACAGGGGTTTTGTCGTTTTAGGGCAGCGCAAAATTCACAAGCAATAAAACCTTAGCGTCTACTCTGTAGCATCCCCCTCTACCGCTGGTCGGCTTCCGTCAGAAAATGAACAGGCTTCTCACAAATCACTAAGATTTGTCCAAATGCGGCCGAAAGCCTGATGAGCCCTGCGTGCACCAAAATAGAGCGGAAGGATTTCCGCAGTATTGCTTACATGGAATGTTTCCTCAGCACGCTCACCCCCTTTGGCAAAAAGAAGTCGATGAAATGAATCTAAAGTTCAGTCATAAAATTTTGCTGGCCGCGTCAGGTGTCGTTGTTCTCGCCTTCGCATTATTTACCCTCTACAACGACTACCTTCAGCGCAATACCATCACGCAGAACCTTGAGTCCTCCATCCAGCAATCCGGCGAGCTCACCGCCAGCAGCGTGCAAAACTGGCTCAACGGCCGGGTACTGGTACTCGAAAGTCTGGCGCAAAACGTTGCTCATCAAGGCAATGATGCCGACCTTCCCGGCCTGGTCGATCAACCGGCCTTCACCGCAAACTTCCAGTTCACTTACGTGGGCCAAACCAACGGTGTCTTCACTCAACGCCCGGACGCCAAAATGCCCGACGGTTACGACCCACGTCAGCGCCCTTGGTACAAACAGGCGGTAGCCGCCGATAAACCCACACTCACCCCTCCTTACATGGCCGCGGTGGGTGGTCAGATCGTGACGATCGCCATGCCGGTAAAGAAGAATGGCGAGCTCTTGGGCGTGGTCGGTGGTGACCTGAGCCTGCAATCCCTGGTGAAGATCATCAACTCGGTAGACTTCGGCGGTATTGGCCATGCCCTGTTGGTCAGTGGCGATGGCCAGGTCATTGTCAGTCCTGATCAGGACCAGGTGATGAAAAACCTCAAAGACATCTATCCAGGCACAAACCTGCGTATCGAGAAGATCAGTCAAAACGTTGTGCTCAAAGGTCAGGACCGCATCCTCTCTTTCACCCCGATCAATGGCTTGCCGGGTGCCGACTGGTACATTGGTTTGTCGATCGATAAAGACAAAGCCTACGCGCCACTGGGCAAATTCCGAGCTTCCGCGTTGGTTGCCATGTTGATTGCGGTGGTAGTGATTGCCGTACTGCTGAGCCTGCTGATTCAAGTACTGCTACGCCCCCTGAACACCATGGGACGAGCGATGCAAGATATCGCTCAAGGCGAGGGCGATCTAACCCGGCGCCTGACCGTGACCAGCAAGGATGAATTCGGCGAGGTGGGCAGCGCGTTCAACCAATTCGTCGAGCGTATCCACGCTTCCATTTCCGAAGTGTCGTCGGCGACACGTCACGTGCATGATCTGTCCCAGCGCGTCATGGCGTCGTCCAATGCGTCGATTATCGGCTCAGACGAGCAAAGCGCGCGTACCAACAGCGTAGCGGCGGCGATCAACCAGCTCGGTGCCGCCACCCAGGAAATCGCTCGCAACGCGGCCGATGCTTCATTGCACGCAAGCGGTGCCAGCGAGCAGGCTGACGATGGTCGCAAGGTGGTAGAGGACACCATCCTGGCCATGTCAGCGTTGTCGCAAAAGATCAGTTTGTCGTGTACCCAGATCGAAACCCTGAATGCCAGTACCGATAACATCGGCCACATTCTTGATGTCATCAAAGGTATTTCCCAACAAACCAACCTGTTGGCGCTCAACGCGGCGATCGAGGCCGCACGCGCCGGTGAAGCAGGTCGTGGGTTCGCCGTGGTGGCCGACGAAGTACGCAACCTTGCGCACCGTACCCAAGAGTCCGCCGAGGAGATCCACAAGATGATCACTTCACTGCAAGTGGGCTCGCGTGAAGCCGTCAGCACCATGAACGCCAGCCAGGCGTCCAGCGAAGAAAGTGTTCATGTGGCTAACCAGGCTGGCGAACGCCTGGTGAGTGTGACGCAACGTATCGTCGAGATTGACGGTATGAACCAATCTGTAGCCGCAGCCACCGAAGAGCAGACGGCCGTGGTGGAAACCCTCAACGTCGACATCAATCAGATCAACCTGCTGAACCAGCAGGGCGTGGCCAACCTCAACGAAACGTTGAAGGACTGTGATGCCTTGTCACAACAGGCCAATCGGTTGAAGCAGTTGGTGGACAGCTTCCGAATCTGACCGGAAGGCACTCGAGCAGGTGCTTTCAGGCCTATTCGAGCAATCGGCACACGTTGTCCAGGGCATCGTTGGCAAAACCTTGTACAAACTGTCGGAACCCCTCCTGCCTGTCATCGAGGGGTTCGGCAATGATGGTCCAGGTTGCCCTGGAAGTATTCGTCCCCACCGCCTCCACGTGCATGGCCGACCATAGCCTGGCTACTCCGAGCGTGTTGTAGATCGTGGTCCAGGTCATGGTCATGGCACCTTCGTCTCGGCTGTTGAGTTGCTCCACCACACAATTGCCGTCGTGGAAAAACTTGGTGCGCAAGGCGCCCACATCAACGCCGGTCATTTCGATGCGTGCCAGTGCCGGAATGAAGGTATCGAAACCCTCGAACCGGCCTACCATATCCCACAGACGTCTGGTGTGGCAGGAGACGATCACTGAAGCAACCACGGGTATGCCTTCAGGATTGCGAATTAACGTATCGGGTTGCAGCGGTTGCATGAAGTTGTCCTGAAGCGGTTCAGAGAAAGCCAATGTGCTTGAGATAGCGACAGCCACGGTTCATTAGCGCCAGGTTCTTTTCGGGATAGGACTCGCCCATCTGCCAGACGCCTCGCTGGGCATTGTCGTGGCGAATCCTTGAGGTATCGCCAATATCATCTTCCAGGCGGTCCAGATAAAAACCGAGCACGCCAAACAACGCATTTTCGGGACCTACCGTACGTAGTGCGTCTTGCCACTGCTGGATGCTCACCCGTTCGAACCGGTGCCCCGCCTGACTGAACACATCAAGATAACGCTCCCAGCTCAAGGGCTGCGGGTTGTGCAGGTTGAACACACGGTGATCAATGTCAAAGCGGGCGCAGTGAAACGCGATGAAGCGGGCGAGGAAATCCACGGGCATCAGATCAAAGTTACCCTCCAGTCGGGGGGCCAGACCCAATTGCAGCGAGCCCTTGAGCATCAGCATCAAGCGATTTTTCTGCGGCTGGCACACCCCATTTTTGCTATTGAAACTGACGTTTCCCGGACGAAGGATATTCACCCAGCCGCCACGCTCGACCGCTCGCCCCAGCAGGCGTTCCGCGGCCCACTTGGACAGGTTGTAGCCGTTTCTGATGTACAGCGGCGGTGAGGCCGCCGCCGGCGCCTCGAGGACATGCCCCAGAACATCGACCCCACTGGAGGCCGACAGTGTCGAGACGAAATTGAACACCTTCTTGGCGCCGGTCTCACACAGGTGCAGGCACTCGAATATCGGTTCGACGTTGTCCTGTGCCAGGGACGCATAGTCCATCACGTGATTGACCCGCGCGGCATTGTGCACCAACACACCGTAGTCCCGGGCCAGACGCTCGTAGGTCCTATTGGTCAACCCAAATTGCGGCAGGCTGATGTCGGCGGCGTACACCTGCACTCGGCTATGGTCCAGGTGTTGCAGGCGATACTCGTGCAGCGCCTGGGTAAAGCGTGCCATCGCCGAGTGCCCGGGAGATTCGCGCACCAGGCAGGCCATCTCCGTGGCCCCTCCCTCCAGCAACGCCTGGACAATATGCACGCCAACAAAGCTATTGGCACCGGTCACGATGATCATGCGTGGATCACCTCTTCGGTCTTCACCCAGTATTGGGGCGACCCACTCTCGTTGAGCATCCCGTATCGCAGGGCCAGAGTGCGTCAACGGGGTCGACTCATCCCCCAGCAGCATCGCGAGCCTACGGACAGTGGGTTCTTCAATGAAGCGGCTAAGGGCGAAACTACGGCCAAACTCCTTGCGTGCGCGCAGCAGGAGCATCGACAGCAAAATGGAATGGCCACCCAGGTTGAAAAAGCTTTCATCCACGGACAGGCGATCCGTCGACAGGTCCAGCAATTCGCTCCACAGTAAGATCAGCCGTGATTGCAGCGGTGTTTGCACACCGCCAGAAACCCCGCCTGGAATGCAGGGCAATGCCAGCAACGCCTGACGGTCGACCTTGCCGTTGCAGGAGTGCGGCAGGCTCGGCAGCTCACGCCATAGTCGAGGCAGCATATAGTCCGGTAACCGCTGCCGTGCATGTTGTTCCAACAGCGCTACCGTGGCACCGGGCTCGGGTTGGGTAACAAAGCAGCCAATACGATGGTTGTGATCAATCACCACCGCCACTTGGCGAAACAGTCCGCTGTCGCGCAGGCACTGTTCGATCTCCTGGGGTTCGACGCGATAGCCACGGATCTTGACCTGTTGATCCCGCCGTCCTCCCAGTTCGATGCCGTCATCTGTCCACTTGGCCAGATCCCCGGTGCGGTAGGCTCGCAGCGGCTGCCTGCCTGGCAGGGCCAGATCGACAAACGCGTCGCAGGCCTGTTCGGTCCTGGTGATGTACCCCAGGCTCACCCCCGGGCCGACGATATAAAGCTCGCCCATCACCTGCTCATCCACGGGCCGCATCTGATCATCCAGAATCAGCACCTGGCTGTTGGCAACGGGAAGGCCGAGGTTGCGATTGCCGGTCCCAGGCTGCATGACCCGATGCGTCACCAGCACCGTGGCTTCGGTAGGTCCATAGAGGTTATGCAATTGGCATTCGCCCGCCAGTCGCTCGATCACCGAGGGCTCACAGGCATCTCCACCGGTAAACAGATGCTGCAGCCCCAGAGGTTGATCCGCTGGCAAGGTGCTGAGCACCGCTGGCGGCAGGAATGCATGACTGATGTGTTGCTGGTGAATCAGATCCACCAGGGCGAGTGGATCACGCCGCTGTTCTTCACTGGGGATGATTAACTCGGCCCCTGCCATCAAGCTGGGAAAAATATCAATCAGCGAGGCGTCAAAACTCAAGGATGAGAACTGCAAAACGCGGCTCTGTTCATCCAGCGCCATACAGGCGCCAAACCAGGCCGTGAAATGCGCCAGGTTACTTTGGCTGAGCATCACCCCTTTGGGCCGGCCCGTGGTGCCCGAGGTGTACAGCACCATGCAGGGCGCGTCCATGGCGGGGCGGTGGCGCATCAGCGAATGCGCCGGGTCAATGCTGCCTGGGCCGGCCATACTCACATCCAGCGAACTGAACTGACTGCGCAACGGGTGCTTGCCATCGTCCAGCAAGACACGCGCCTTCGCACCGTCCAGCATCAGTTGGTGGCGCTTGGACGGGTGGTCCGGTGCCAACGGCAGATACACCGCGCCGCACCCCAGTACGGCGAGAATGCTGGCATATAACGCGGTGGATTTTTCCAGGCACACCCCGACCACCGGCAAGGTTTCAGTCTGTTCGAGCAAGGGATGAAGTTGCGCCTGGATGGCCAGCGCGTGGTCCAGCAACTGGCGGTAGCTCACCGTGCTTCCCGAGATATTCAGTGCGGTTCGCTCGGCGAAGGTGGTGAGGCACGCCTGCAACCGCTCGATGATCGGGACGCGGGCCTGGCGCAGCAGCGTCGGGTCTGCCGTACGATTGAAGCGGTGAAGGTAAGCCAGTGCGTCCAGCTCCAGCAGGCCCCATTCGGCAAAGTCACTGGCGGTCGCCGATCCGGTGAAACAGCCCGGGTCGCGAGCGAAGCTGCTGACCAGCATCGCCACCCAGTCCGTCAGTGTGTTGGTCGCCATCTGGCACAGTCGCTGGCCATTACCTTCGGGCTCCCGGGCAATGCCTTGTGTCGCCCATAACCGTCGATCCCGGTCATAGCAACGCAGCTCGAGCGCAGGCAGTCCGTCATCGGCCACAGGACCCACCCCCACACGCAGCCGCATGCACGGGATTGCAGTGATAAGAGAGGGCAGGTGCCGGCTGCCGTCCTCGATCATGAGATCGACGGCATCGTCACTCGCGATGTGCCCGTATTGTTCGAGTACCTGCCTGACGGCCGCCAGCGCCCTGCTGGTGCCCTGCCACCCGATCCTCAATTGCTTCATGCAACCCTCCGGGGGACCGCCAGGAAACGGTCCAGCGCGTCGGCCACGCTCGACGTCTGCAGCAAGTCGCTGCGCTGCAAAAAAGTGATGATGTTGCTCATCAGCGGGTGCTGGCGAGTGATGGGAAACGCCAGTGCCGTGACCTCTGCGTGCAGCGCTTCACGCAGGTGAGTGCTGAGGTCGAGGTGTTCGATCAGGTGCCGATCGAAGCGTTGTTGCAGGTCGTTCGTCAGGTACTGCGCCAGGAACGTCGGCAGAACACTGGCGATGCTGTCGCGGTCATCCGGGCTCGCCGCTTGCCAGTAAAGGCGCACCAGGCGTGTCCAGAACAGAGCGTGACGGCCCTCGTCAAACAGGTGATCGGCCATCAGGCCGCGGATCGAAGATTTGACGTGGGTGTCTTTTGAAAACGCTGCCACCTCGTGGGTCACGGTATTTTCGGCTATCGCCACGCCGAGCAACTCCACGGCATCACGCAGATGGGCAGGCACCAGGGCCTGAGCCGCCGGCAGCGCACGGTTCAGTTCGATGTGCCCAGGCAATTCGAGCGGTTGTATGCCGGTCATGGCCACTGTCTGTTTCAGGAAATCCAGTGCGACCAACGCGTGATAGTCCTCGTCCACCACTACCGTCATCGCGTCGTAGCGGCAGGCGAGAGGGAAGGCGGGCAAGAAGCGATTCTTGGCGATGTTGCGTGCCGTTCTGTCGACGATCTCGGTTTCGAAAATCACCACATCGTTGAGGAACTTGTAGAAGCTCTGCAGCAGCACAAAGTCGCGCCATTGCGGGCAATGCTCCAGAAAGGTTGCACACAGCACCAAGGGTTGGCGGCACAGGGGATAAATCAGCTTGTCATCGTTTTCCAACAGGCGGCGCGGGCGTGTACGGACGGTAGCGCGGTGCTCCCAGTCATCAGCGACAGAGCGATACTCATCGAGGTTCATGGTCGCTCCCTTTGCAGCGAGTCCCTCACCTCATCCCACAACGCGATGCGACAGTTCAGGGCGCCAAGCGCCGCCTCATGAGCCTGTTGTGCGCGGACAGGGTCTGCACCGACCAGGTGTTCGAGCAGTCGCGTTGCCGCCGGGACGTGGTTCTGGGTATCCAGTTCGACGTGGCGTTCAAGATAGCGGCGCAAGAGAGGCGCCTGGCGCTGTATAACCCGATTGTGTTGCAGCAAATGCTCGAACATTGCGGGGATAACGCTCTCGCGCCCATGCAGAAAAACGGCCGCCACGCAGTGGACGGGCGCGTTCAGGGCGATGTCCAGGGTGTGCCTGACGAAACGGGCGGCGCCGATCGGCACATCGAGCCTTTGCAGTGCTTCGCTTGCCTCAACGCCTTCGCGCTGCAGTGCAATGAAGCGCGTGATTGCCAGCGTGTCGGCCCCTACTTCGGCCATTGCCTCCAGGTACCACTCGAAATGGCTGCAATGGCCGACTGCGGGATGAGCGTCGGACTCTTCACCCAGCACGATTTCATTGATCAGGCGTGCAGCGTGCGAATTGGCAGGCGGAAGCCAGGGCAGGCGCGTACCGGTCAAATCCTGTTGCAGGCGCTTGGCGAGTGTCATGAAGTCCCAGACGGCAAATACATGACGTTCCATAAATAGTTTTAATTTGTTCAGTGAAGTTATTTCCCTGAACAGGGGGTGATGAGACAGTTGTCGTTCTTTTTGTTCAAGTAAGTGTTGATACATGGTGATGCCTATCCGTTGTCGCATCTGTTTTTAAACAGCGACGGTGTTTGCGATCAATAAATGAATGTGCAGGTAGTAGCCAGGCGTTCGCGCGTCTTGCGCCTGTACGGCGGGCCGCGCAGGTAGTTGAAGTGCCTGGTTGAGTAGGCAAGGATAATAAGCCGCCCAAGAATGCGGGCGGGTATAGAAATATGTTAGAAGTTTTTCTAAATAATATGAGTTGTGAGCAAAGGGTTTATAAATAGTCGGACATTTCTTTTTGAAAAGCAGGCGGTATCAAGCTCACTGCAAGTAACTAACATGCACTTGATAAAGCGTGTTGAAGGCGGGGGCTTACTCAATGAATAAGGCTCCCCGCAGGCTCATAACGTTAACGATATAAGCCGAGGGTGCTTACGGCGTGATGGCTTTCTGGCTGCTGAGGTAGTTCGTAATCACCTCCATCCCGCGCATCAGGTGGTTGCGCAAGGTCAGGATGCTCTCTTCGACTTTCTTTTGCGCCACCAGATTCAGCAGTTCGCGGTGGTCTTCCTGAGAGGTTTCGCCCAATCCCATCGCTTCCAGGTTGTAGCGCAGGAAGCGCTCCTCTTCGTTCAGCCCGTGCTCTACCAGTTTGAGCAGCCGCTGGTTGGGCGCCTTGCCATACAGCGACATATGGAACAGGCGGTTGAGGCGACCAATCTCGCTGTAGTCCTTTTCCTGTTCGAGAGCCCTGATACAGGCGTCCGCTTGCGCGATATCCGCCTCGGTGAGCAGCGGAATCGACAGTCGCAGCGCTTCAGACTCCAGCAACATGCGCAGGCCGTAGGTCTCTGCCGAGTTGTCCTCGATCAACGGCGCGACCACGGCGCCCTTGTGCGTCACCACATGCAATAGCGATTGAGCCTCCAACTGGCGCAGCGCCTCGCGCACCGGCATGCGGCTCACGCCGAACAGGCTGGCCAATTCCTGCTGGCGCATGGCAGTACCACAGGGCAGCCGCCCGTCGAGAATGGCATTGCGCAGGGTTTCTTCAATCACGGAGCGAGCAAGATGAGCGGGAATGGGTTCGCTGATCTTGATGCAGTTCAAAGGGGTCGGCTTCTGCGTCACGGTTACGCTATCCTCCTTGTTTGGAATAGGGGGTGGCCAATTGGATCCAATGCACACTAGAGACTGCCCATACGCTTGTCAAACGCCTACGGTTTCGGCTTGTAAGCGGTTCAACACGCGACTCCGCGCGCTGACACAAGGCATTTAAGCGTCTTACAGGACGGGTTCAACAAGCCCTCTGCAGAGTCCTTTCCGGCCACAATAGTCTTACTGCAAACTGAACGCTTTGTGGTGACTGTTTATTCCCTGTCCGTGAAAAGGCCTGATTTTTCGCCGGAACATTCCCGCATATGAATATTCATTAACGGTATTTAAACTGCCGTTCTTATATCTATAAAGTCACTGTCCTGACTGATCGGGAGTGACCTCATGTCCGCCACCTCTACTGTTCCAACAGCGACCTCTCCAGCCCAAGCGTTCGACATTCGCCCGCTTCCTGGCAGCGTAGGTGCCGAGATCATCGGCCTGGACCTGTCGCGTCCGGTCAACGACCAGGATTTCGCGCGTATTCACCGCGCGCATCTGGATCACCACGTGGTTGTCTTTCGTGACCAGCGCATCACGCCCGAACAACAGATCGCCTTCAGCCGCCGCTTTGGCGTCTTGCAAATTCACGTCCTCAAACAGTTTCTGCTGGCCAATCACCCGGAAATCCTGATCGTCTCCAACATCATCGAAAATGGCCAATCCATCGGCCTGGGCGATGCCGGCAAGTTCTGGCATTCGGACCTGTCCTATAAAGAACTGCCAAGCCTGGGCTCGATGCTTCACGCCCAGGAACTGCCCTCCGAAGGCGGCGATACCCTGTTCGCCGACATGCACAAAGCCTGGGACCAACTGCCCGCCCACCTGCGCAGCGCCGTCGAGGGCCGTAGCGCCGCTCACTCCTACACCGCGCGCTACAGTGAAACCAAGTTCGAAGGCAACTGGCGCCCGACGCTCACCCCCGAACAACTCGCGCAGGTGGCCGAAGTGGTCCACCCGATTGTGCGTACCCACCCGGAAAACGGCCGCAAGGCGCTGTTCGTCAGTGAGGGTTTCACTACGCGCATCGTCGGCCTGCCGGAGGACGAAAGCCGCGACCTGCTGGCCCAGCTCTATGCCCACAGCGTGCTGCCCGAAAACATCTACCGCCATCAATGGCAGCCCCACGACATGGTGTTCTGGGACAACCGCTCGCTGATCCATCTGGCCGCCGGTTGCCCGAGCCACCTGCGTCGCAAATTGTTTCGCACCACTATCCAGGGCGACGCGCCTTTCTGATTCGGAGCATGAGCATGTCCAGGAGCATTGCATTTGCACGGCTGGCGGCGACCGTCGGCCTGGGCGTCAGCCTGTTGGCCGGCAGCCTGGTTGCACCCGCCGCTGCCCAGGCCGAAGGCGAGATCCGCATCGCCGAACAGTTCGGTGTCGTCTACCTGCTGCTCAACGTGGTGCGCGATCAGCACCTGATCGAGAAGTACGGCAAACAGGCAGGCGTCGACATCAAGGTTGACTGGACCCAGCTCTCCGGTGGCGCAGCGGTCAATGATGCGCTGCTCTCCGGCTCCATCGATATCGCCGGTGCCGGTACTGGTCCGCTGCTGACCATTTGGGACCGCACCCGTGGCAAGCAGAACGTCAAGGCCGTCGCTTCCCTGGGCAACTTTCCGTACTACCTGGTGAGCAACAATCCCAACGTCAAAACCATTGCCGACTTCACCGACAAAGACCGCATCGCCGTACCGGCGGTGGGTGTTTCGGTACAGTCGCGTTTCCTGCAATACGCCGCCGCCAAACAATGGGGCGACAAGGAATTCAACCGCCTCGACAAATACACCGTCGCCGTCCCGCACCCCGACGCCACAGCGGCGTTGATCGCCGGCGGGACCGAGCTGACTGGGCACTTTTCCAACCCGCCGTTCCAGGACCAGGCACTGACCAACCCCAACGTGCATGTGGTGCTCAACTCCTACGATATCCTCGGACCCAATTCGCCGACGGTGTTGTTCGCCACCGAGAAATTCCGCAACGACAACCCGAAAACCTACACGGCGTTCATCGAGGCGCTGACCGAAGCCGCGCAGTTCGTCCAGCATGACAAAGGCGCCGCCGCCGACACCTACCTGCGGGTGACCAAGGCCAAAATCGATCGCGCCGAGTTGCTGAAAATCATCGACAACCCGCAGTTCGAATTCAGCATCACACCCAAGAGCACCTACCCGCTGGCGGAATTCCTCTACCGCGTCGGCGCCATCAAGCACAAGCCTGAATCGTGGAAGGACTACTTCTTCCAGGACGCCAAGCCCCTGCAAGGAAGTTGAAATGAACGCGCCTTTGCAAGGCCACACGGCCAGCAACCCGCACGCCACCGCCCCGTTGCTGGCGGTGGATAACGTCAGCCTTGAATACCGCACTCCCGAGCGGGTGGTACGGGCCACGCACCAGGTCAGTTTCGAGATCGATCCCGGCGACCGTTATGTTTTGCTCGGCCCTTCGGGCTGCGGCAAATCCACATTGCTCAAGTCCATCGCCGGGTTCATCAAGCCCTGCGAAGGCGAGATTCGTCTGCTTGGGCAGAAAGTCGAGCAACCCGGTCCGGACCGCATCGTGGTGTTCCAGGAGTTCGACCAACTGCCACCGTGGAAGACCGTCAAACAGAACGTGATGTTTCCGCTGCTGGCGTCCAAAACCCTGAAGCGCCCTGAAGCCGAAGCGCGCGCATTGCACTACCTCGACAAAGTCGGCCTTACCGCCTTTGCCGATGCGTACCCCCATACCCTGTCCGGCGGCATGAAGGCCCGCGTGGCCATCGCCCGCGCCCTGGCCATGCAACCGAAAATCCTGCTGATGGACGAGCCCTTCGCCGCTCTCGATGCGTTGACCCGGCGCAAGATGCAGGAGGAATTGCTGCTGCTTTGGGAAGAAGTACGCTTCACCCTGCTGTTCGTGACCCACTCCATCGAAGAAGCGTTGGTGGTGGGCAACCGCATCCTGTTGCTGTCGCCCCACCCGGGGCGCGTTCGTGCCGAAATCCACAGCCATCAATACGACCTGCACAGCCTCGGCGGTGTGGAGTTCCAGGCGTCGGCGCGGCGGATCCATCGCCTGCTGTTCGATGAAGCGCCCGAAGCCGAGCAAGAGCTGGGTTTCGCCGATATCCGCATCGCTTACTAAGGGGCCGACGCATGCGCCAGGAATTTGAAGTTACCCTCGAACCGCTGCTCAGCGTTCCCGTGGAGCGCGAACTGCCCCTGCGCCAACGCCTGTGGCAACAAGGCTGGTTGCGCAAAGGCCTGATCCTGATCGTGCTCGCCATCCTCTGGGAAGCGGTCGCGCGGTATCAGAACAACGACCTGCTGTTGCCCAGCTTCATGCAGACCTTTCACGCGCTCTACGATGGTTTACTCAGTGGTGAACTGCTGAGCAAGGTGAGCATCTCGTTGGTGGTGCTGATCAAGGGCTACCTGATCGGCATCGTGCTGGCGTTTGCCCTGACCACCCTGGCGGTGTCGACTCAATTGGGCCGCGACCTGCTCAGCACTCTGACCTCGATGTTCAACCCGTTGCCGGCTATCGCACTGTTGCCGCTGGCCCTGCTGTGGTTCGGCCTGGGCCAGAACAGCCTGATTTTCGTGCTGGTGCACTCGGTGTTGTGGGCCTTGGCGCTCAACACCTATTCGGGCTTCCTCGGCGTGTCCGAAACCCTGCGCATGGCCGGGCGCAACTACGGCCTCAAGGGCATGCGCTTCGTATTGTTCATCCTCATCCCGGCGGCACTGCCGTCGATCCTTGCGGGGTTGAAGATCGGCTGGGCGTTCGCCTGGCGCACGTTGATCGCCGCCGAACTGGTGTTCGGCGCCACCAGCGGCAAGGGCGGGCTGGGCTGGTACATCTTCCAGAACCGTAACGAGCTGTACACCGACAAAGTGTTCGCCGGCCTGGCAGTGGTGATCCTGATCGGGCTGCTCGTGGAAAACCTGGTGTTCGACACCTTCGAGCGGCTTACCGTGAAGCGCTGGGGCATGCAGCGCTGATCCCATCCCTGTTACGATTGCGCCCAGTTCACTGCCCATTGATCACGAGTGCCTGGCATGCAATTACCGGACATGAACCTGCTGGTCGCCCTCGACGCCTTGCTCGACGAGGGCAGCGTGGTCGGCGCTGCCCGACGGATGAACCTCAGCCCGGCGGCCATGAGCCGTACCCTCACGCGGATTCGCGAAGCGGTGGGCGACCCGATCCTGGTGCGTGCCGGTCGCGGCCTGGTGCCGACGCCCAAGGCCTTGCAGTTGCAGGGCCAGGTGCGCAACGTGGTCGAGCAGGCGGCGTTGCTGTTTCGTTCGGCCGACCAGGTTGACCTGAGCACGTTGCGCCGCCGTTTCAGCGTGCGCGCCAACGACTTTTTCATCGGTGTGTATGGCGGTCGCATGTTCGACACCATGGAGCGCATGGCGCCGTTGTGCGAACTGTGTTTCGTACCCGAAGCCGACACCGACGACGATGCCCTGCGTGAAGGCCGGCTGGACCTGCGGGTCAGCAACACGATGCCGCCGAGCCCGGAAGTGAAGGTGCAGACGTTGTTCTCCACCACGTTTGTCGGCCTGGCCCGCGAAGACCATCCGTTGTTCGATGAGGAAATCACCCCGGCGCGTTTCGCCAGCTACTCCCACATCAGCATTTCCCGGCGCGGCAAGGCGCGCGGGCCGATTGATACGGCCCTGAATGCCCTCGGCCTGGAGCGCCGCGTGGCGATGATCGCTCCGGGTTTTCACGGTGCGATGTTCATGCTGCCCGACTCCGATTTACTGCTGCCGGTCCCCAAGGAAGCGCTGTTGAGTGCCAACCGCCTGAAACTGCCGCTGCGCGCCTTCGCGCTGCCAATTTCCCTGCCGACCCTGATCCTGGCGCAATCCTGGCACCCGCGTTTCGACAAAGACCCGGCGCACAGATGGCTGCGCGAGACCATGCGCGAGAGTTGCCACGCCACTTGGCTGGAAGCCCAGCCCGTCTAACAATCAAACGGTTGATCGTTGCGTCCAGCGTAATTATAAGCTGTCAATAAGTAACTTTTTGTCATGTTTAGGGCTTATTAAACTGCCCGGGTACTTCCTCTTCCGAGCTACCCGTTCATGACTTCCTTCGCTGCCCCCACCCTTGAGGCCGCAGCCAAACCCGTCAGCATCAGCCCGCCCGCCTTTGGCCCACGCATCATCATCGGCCTGGTCGGTGTGCTACTGGCGGTGCTGGTCTCAGGTCTCAACGAGACGGTGACCAAAGTCGCCCTTGCCGATATTCGCGGCGGGCTGTTCATCGGATTTGACGAAGGCACCTGGCTGGTCGCGGCCTACACCGCGACCTCCGTTGCGGCGATGGCGTTCGCGCCCTGGTGTTCGGTGACGTTTTCCCTGCGCCGCTTCACCCTGTGCGCCATCGGTCTGTTCACCCTGTTGGGCATCCTGTGCCCGTTTGCGCCGAACTACGAAAGCCTGTTGGTACTGCGTACCGTGCAAGGCCTGGCCGGGGGGGCACTGCCACCGATGCTGATGACCGTGGCCCTGCGTTTCCTGCCGGCCAACGTCAAGCTCTATGGCCTGGCCGGCTACGCGCTCACCGCCACCTTCGGCCCGAGCCTCGGCACGCCGCTGGCGGCACTGTGGACCGAATACGTCGGGTGGCAGTGGGCGTTCTGGCAGATCGTCGGCCCGTGCCTGTTGGCAATGGCGATGGTGGCCTACGGGTTGCCGCAGGACCCGCTGCGCCTGGAGCGCTTCAAGGCTTTCAACTGGCGCGGCCTGCTGCTGGGTTTCCCGGCGATCTGCATGCTGGTGATCGGCCTGCTGCAGGGCAATCGCCTGGACTGGTTCGAATCGGACCTGATCACCTGCTTGCTGGTTGGCGGCATGCTGTTACTGGTGCTGTTCATGCTCAATGAATGGTCGCAGCCGATCCCGTTCTTCAAGTTGCAAATGCTCGGCCTGCGCAACTTGTCGTTTGCCTTGATCGTGCTGGCCGGCGTGCTGATGGTGCTGACCTCGGTGATCCTCATTCCGTCGAGTTTCCTTGCCCAGATCCAGGGTTATCGTCCACTGCAAACCGCGCCGGTGATGTTGTTGATGGCACTGCCGCAGTTGATCGCACTGCCGTTGGTGGCGGCGCTGTGCAACCTGCGCTGGGTCGATTGTCGCTGGGTCCTCGGCATCGGCCTGGGCATGCTGGTGCTGTGCTGCGTGGGCAGTTCGCACCTGACCTCCGTGTGGATTCGCGATGATTTCTACGGCCTGTACCTGCTACAGATCTTCGGCCAGCCGATGGCCGTGCTGCCGTTGCTGATGCTCTCTACTGGCAGCATCCAGCCAATGGACGGGCCGTTCGCCTCGGCGTGGTTCAACACCATCAAGGGCCTGGCCGCCGTGATCGCCACTGCGGTGCTCGATGTGCTGACCACCCGGCGCCTGCATTTTCACTCCAGCATGCTGGTGGACCGCCTGGGCAACTCGCCGCAAATCGATGGCGACACGCCCGGTCTGGCCCACCGCCTGCACGAACAGGCCGTGGTGCTCACCTCTTCGGATCTCTATCTCGTCATGGCCGCCGTCGCGGTGGCGTTGATCCTGCTGATTTTCTGGATGCCGACGCGGATCTTTCCACCGCGCGCACCGACCTAGCCAAAAGGACTGCTCATGAAACGCAAAGACAAAATTGCCGTCGCCGTTATCGCGGTGTTTGCCGTCGGCGCGCTGGTCTACCTGGCTGCACCGGGCCTGCTGGGCAGCCAGCGCCAGACCACCAACGACGCCTTCGTCACCGCCGATTTCACCCAGGTGGCGCCGCGCGTGGCGGGCTTTATCAAGGAGGTGCTGGTGGACGACAACCAGCGCGTCAAGGCCGGGCAACTGCTGGCGCTGATCGACGACCGCGATTTCCGCGCCGCCGCCCAGGCCGCCGACGCCGATGCCCTGGTCGCCCAGGCCCAGTTGAAGAACGCCAACGCCACCCTGGAGCGGCAAAGCTCGGTGATCGCCCAGGCCCAGGCCACCGTCGCAGCGGATCGCGCCGAGATGGCCTTCGCCGAACACGAATTGAATCGCTACAACCACCTCGCCGGGGTGGGTGCCGGCACCGTGCAGAACGCCCAGCAAGCCAAGACGCGCATCGACCAGGCCACCGCGCGCCTGGCCAATGCCAGCGCCGTGCTGGCGGCGGAGCGCAAACAGGTGGAAATCCTCACCGCCCAGCGCGATGCGGCCGAGGGCGGGCTCAAACGTGCCCAGGCGGCGCTGGAGCTGGCCAGTTATCAACTGTCGTACACGCGCATCGTGGCGCCGGTGGACGGCATGGTCGGCGAGCGCGCGGTGCGCGTCGGCGCCTATGTGACCCCGGGCAGCAAGCTGCTCGCCGTGGTGCCGTTGACCGACGCCTACGTGGTGGCCAACTTCCAGGAGACCCAGCTTTCCCACATGCACGCCGGGCAGGCTGTGCAAGTGCGTGTCGACAGCCTCGACGGCGAGCTGCTCCAGGGGCATCTGGAAAGCCTGGCACCGGCCACCGGCGTGACCTTCGCCGCGGTCAGACCCGACAACGCCACCGGCAATTTCACCAAGGTAGTGCAGCGTATTCCGGTGAAGATCGTGCTGGAACCGGGCCAGCCCCTGGCCGAGCGCCTGCGGGTCGGCATGTCGGTGGAAGCCAGCGTCGACACCCAGCCTGTGGCGCAACAGCGCGAGGTGGCCCAGCAATGAAACGCATGGCATGGCTCACCCTGAGCCTTATCAGCCTGAGTGCCTGCACGGTCGGCCCGGATTACCACACGCCCCAAAACCCGGACGTGGCCCGCTGGAGTGAGCCCCAGGGCCGGCAAGCCGCCAGCCGTGCCGTCAGCGACCCTTTGCAGGAGCGCTGGTGGGAAGTGTTTCACGATGCGCAACTCACGGCCCTCACACAGCGTGCGCTCAACGATAACCTCGACCTCAAGTTGGCCAGCAGCCGCCTGCAACAGAGCCGCGCGGTACGCCAGGTGACCACCGCCGAGCGTTACCCCACGGTGAACGCAACCGGCGACTACTTGCGCCAGCGCAACAGCGGCAAAGGCTTGAGCGACCCGTCTGGCGAGAATGGCCGCTCGGCGTACAACCAATGGGACGCGGGCTTCTCGGCGTCCTGGGAGCTGGACTTCTGGGGCCGGGTCAAACGCGAAACCGAAGCCGCCGATGCCACCCTGCAAGTGGCCGAAAACGACCGTCGCGCGGTACTGCTCTCGGTGCTGGCCGAGACCGCCCAGGACTACATTCAATTGCGCGGCGTGCAGAACACGCGTGCCGTCACCGAGCAAAACCTCGACGTTGCACACCACAGCCTCAAACTCTCGCAATTGCGCCTGGCCGACGGTGTGGCCACTGACCTCGACGTGGCCGAGGCCGCCGCCCAGGTCGCGGCCATCGAAGCGCGCCTGCCAGACCTGCAACAGCGCCAGGACCAGTTGATCAACGCCCTCAGCCTGTTGATGGGCGAGCCGCCCCAAGCCCTGCACGCGCAATTGTCCAAGGATGCCGCCGTACCGCAGACCCGGCGCCAGGTCGCGATCGGCCTGCCGTCCGAGCTGGCCGAACGCCGCCCGGACATCCGCCAGGCCGAGGCCCGCCTGCATGCCGCCACCGCCAGCATCGGTGTGGCCAAGGGCGATTTCTACCCGCGCATCACCCTGTCCGGCAGCCTGGGTTCCCAGGCCTTGCAACTGTCGGATTTCGGCACCTGGGGCTCCCGCACATTGGCCTTCGGCCCGCAGTTCAGCCTGCCGCTGTTCAATGGCGGACGCCTGCAAGGCATGTTGAACCTGCGTGAGGCCCAACAGCAGGAAGCGGCCCTCGCGTACCAGCAAACCGTGCTGCGCGCCTGGCACGAAATCGACGACCAACTCACCCGCTACAACGCCAGCCAACTGCGCCGCGACAGCCTCGCCGAAGCCGTACGCCAGAACCAGATCGCCCTGACCACCGCGCAGCATCAATACGTCGAAGGCGTGGTGGATTTCGTCAACGTCCTCACCGTGCAAAGCGCGCTGCTGGCCACTCAGGAACAGTGGGTCGAAAGCTCCACCGGCGTGTCGCTGGCCATGGTCGGGTTGTACAAGGCCCTGGGTGGCGGGTGGGAGTCGGTGTATCCGTTGCAAGCGGCGGGTCGCTGAGCGACACAGTGTTATGGCCGTTTATGAAAGGGGTCGAGTGTCTACGCTCGCAATAGCATGAAGGTGACGTCGTCTTCCGTAGAGACGCCATCAAGGCTCTGCGTTGCGAGACTCGCGAGTTGTTTCTGAATCGAGAGCTCGGCCCAGAAACCATCGGTTGCCAGTATCCAGGTGGTGTCCTGGACGATTGGCATGGACTGAACGTGAGGCTCGTGTGCCCGTCGGTGGCTCATGCAGTTGAACAGCGTTTTGCGGCTGGAGTCACAGGATCCACTCCCGCAACATGGCGTCGGCCACCTTGGCCTCGCGCGGGCCTCCGATGCGAATGGCGTCAACCAGGGCAAGGAAGTGGTAGAGCAGCTCATCCTTCTTGACCGCGCCGGGAACGGTTTTATAAAGCGGCGTGACTTCCTGGCCTTTGCTTTTTCCGTATGCGTCCGGCCAGACGGGAATGAGATCGCCGCCGCTCATCAGCTTGCCCGCCAGGACTGGTGCTGCGAAGGCTGTTGGAATGCCACGAACGATAGGGCCGGGTTTGGCGGGGAAAATATAGCGGATGCTGTACGTGACCAAATCCAGCAGCGCCTTGCTCCTTACTTGAGGTATTGCATCGATAGGGCTCGAATAAATCAGCCCAATTTCTTTGCAGCGCTGCAGGGATGAGGACACCTCGGTTTTGCTAAGGCCCAGTGCGGAGGACAGGGCTCTCACCGAATAAATCTGTGAGTGACGCTCTTCAAACTCTTCGTCTAAGTCATCCCAGCCCCGCCAGTCATCAATTGACGAAAGCCGCACGGTCTCGAAGTTTTGGCTGTAGTCCGGAATGCTCTGAAAGCCAAGGGCGGCGTTCTCCTTCTCCACAGAGAACACGCGCTTTTTAATGCGATCCCCTTTGGCCTGTAATTCCAGACTGATCAGTTTGAACAGAATGACGATATCTTGACTTTTCATGGGGCTCCGAAAGCGAGTGTCCTCTGTCCGCGGACGGAGGACACTTTCTTGCACAGAGTTGACACCTATGTCAACGATTCTGCAAAAACACCACATACCCTCGAAACCACTCACTTTCCTTCAAATACGCCGGTGCATCCCACGTGCCGCCCTGTATCAAGCCGATCTTGAACGGCAGCCCCAGTCGGTTCATCCGGGGCAGGTATGCCGCATAGTCCGGGATGCTGTGCCGGCCCTGGTAGGTCTGTACCACCACTTCATCCACCACGCCTTTGAGTTGGGCGATGGCGGTCGGGTCGGCGTTGCTGCTCCAGTCCAGCAGGCCGGTGATGCTCAGGCGCAGGTCGGTGGGCAGGCGTTGGCGCAGGTCGCGCAGGAAGTGGGTGTATTCGTGCAGGTATTGGGTGCGGGCGTCGAAGTCGATCTGGATGCCGACCACCGGGTTGCCCGCGTCGCGCCAGCGTTGCACCTGGCCGAGCAGTTGGGTGTAGACCGGTTCCGGCCAGCGCAGCGTGTGGGCGCGGTACACCACCCACACGTCGCCCTGGGTGAGGCGCGGCACGCCCATGCCCTGGGCAATCAGCCGCACGCCCTGTTGCGGCGCGCGGCGGCTGGCGTTGATCTGGCCCTGGAGGATGTACAGGGTTTTCGCCTGTTCGAGCACCGGCTGCGGCGTCACACCGCTCCACAGCCAGAACGCGTCATAGTCGCGGGCGTCGACGGCGCCGAAGGCCGGGCTTGTCAGCAACAGCACGCCGAGCCACAGGTGTTTCACCAGTAGTACTGCAGTGATTTGCCCCACTGGGTGTCGGCGAAACTGGTTTTGAGCTGACGGAACCAGGCCTTGCGCACGGCCGGTTCCACCTCGACGCCGCCGCAACTGTTGTAGCCGGCGGGCGCGTAGCAGTTGATGGCACGAAACAGCGCATAGGCCTTGTCATTTTTCGGCGCCTTGCTATCGCCGATCACCTGTTTGTAACCGTCGAGCCGCGAGAAGGTGTCACCTTCGAAATTGGACGCGGTACTGCCCAGACTGCCGGCGGCGCGCGCCTGCTCAAGCGGCATGCCGTCGAGGTTGTTGCGCAGGATGAATTCACCGATGCAATTGAGACCCTGCGGGTTTTTTGGCTCAGCCTGCAAGGTGGCGGCGGTTTGCACGATACTCGGGCAGGCATAGCCGGATTCGGCCTTGTCGCCGTTCCACTGGAATAGCTTCAGCGTCTGGCTGGAACTGTAGACATACCCCAGGCTGGTGCCGAGCTTGTCCTCGGGGGGTGGCGTCGGCAGCTGTTTGAGGTCGTCGGCGAACGCGGCGAACTGCCCCCGCAGCAGGTCTTTGTACAACAGCACGAATTGCGCGGTCTCGCGTTCCAGCGGGTCGTGGGCCTGAGCGCTCTGCTGGCGCAGCAGCTGCGGACCGGCAACGTTGCGCAGCAGGATGTAACGCACCTGCGGGGCGCTGATCGGCGAGTCGGTGGCGAACACCTTGGCCAACTGGCCGCTGCGCTCGTAGTTCAGCGCCAGGGCCAGCTCCAGTTGGTCTCGCTGCAACGGCAGTTTCGCCAGCGGCAACAGCTTGAGCCACAGGGCTTCGGCACCTTGCCAGTCCTTTTTATCTTCCAGTGCCAACGCCCGCAGGGTCTGTTGGCTGAAGGCAAAGTAGTCCAGGTTCGCCGGCACTTCGTGGGGCAGAAGCTTCAAGGCACTGTCCGGCTGATGCTCCACGTACAGGGCATACACCGCGCGCAGGTAGTCGTATTGCGCGGGGTTGTTGGCGAACACCGCTTTGCGCTTGTCGAGTGCTTCGCGGGTGAGGGAAGGGGGCGTGTGCGCGCGCATCAGCATCAGGTCGCTGACCAGTTGAAGCATCGGCGTGTCGATGGCGCCAGTGCTGACCATCAGCAGCTTGGTGTCGGCTTCTTCCACCAGCTCATCCACGGACACGTTGCGCTGGGCGTCAGCGGTTTGTGTCAGCTCCCGGGCATAGGCTTCGGCGAGTTTGGGGTTGTCGTCCGCCAGCCAGTACACGCGCCGTAGCAGGCCGCGCGCAGAGGCGGTGTATTCGCCCTGTGGATAAGCCTTCAGGTAGTGGTCGAAAGCCTGCTGGGCCTCGGCCAGTGCGGGCTTGTCCACACGCTCCAGTTGCGGCACGCCGTAGTCGTCATAGGTGTTGGCCTGCGCCTGGTTGAGCGCGTTTCGCGCGGTCATGTACAGCGCGGTTTCCTTCAGCCACGGCACGTTGGAGGCGCCGGCGGCGGCAAAGCCACGTCCGGCCTCGGCAAAACGACCGCTGTAGAAATCGGCGGCGGCTTGCAGGTAGGTACGAAACAGTTGGCCGTCGCTGGACTGGATCTGCTGCGGGTCTGCCACGATCGGCCCTTCCCAGCTGCAGGTGGTGAGCAACTGTAGCCGCGCCTTCACCAGCAGCTCGCGCTCGGGCGTCGGCATGTCGGCCTTGACCACCTGGCGGACAAACGCGGTGGCACTGTCATCGTCGTTGCTGCGGCAACGGCTGCCTTCGCCGCTGAGGAAGGCTTCGCCGGCGGTTTTGTATTCCTCGCGCTGGATGCCAAGGGGCTTGAGCAGGGTATCGAGTTCGGCAGTACGCGAGTCGTCGGCGCCGTTGTCGGGCTCGGTGCTCGAATCGGCGTGACGGGCCAGGCGATAGACCGGGAAGGGCACCGGGCCGAAACCCTGGGCCAGGTCATCTTCATCCAGTGCAGCAGGGCTCAGGGGCGCGGCTTTCTGGTCGGCCAGCAACAGGCGCAGGTTGGTGCGGCTGTCGTTGCCGGGACTCAGGAACGGCAGGTTGTTGCACGTGTCGAGGGTGTCACGCGAAACCCTCCAGTCGGGAAAGCAGAAGTCGTCGGAGCTGGCCTGGGCCTGAAGGGAGGTGCCGGCGAGCAATGCCAGTGCCAGGGGCGGCAGAAAACCGATGCGCATGACGTGTCCTTGATCCTGAGTCCTTGGAAGGCGCCAATCATAGCGTGATCCCGCCGGGGCGTAGGTGAAGGCCCACACAAATTACCGATTTGTCCGATTGAGGGTAGTGGCAATTTAACTCCGCTGCCCTAGACTGAGCCATCGTCAGGGAGGTCGTATGAAGCAGTTACGTGAATGGATTTTCGGAGTTTCCTGCCTGATGGCAATGGCGCCGCCGGTACTGGCGGATGACCCGTTGCTGGACCACCCACCCGCAGCCACCACCAGCAGCGAAGGTGAGGCGCGTGGCGTCTTGCGCGCCCGCGACCAGGCAGTGCTGGCCAGCGAATTGTCGGGGCGGATCGTCGACCTGCCGTTCAGCGAGGGCGAGTCGTTCAAAAAGGGCGACACCCTGGCGCGTTTCGATTGCTCGGCCTATCAGGCCCAACTCAATGCCGCCCAGGCGGCCAGCCGGGGCGCCGGCGAGGAACTGTCCCACAACAAACAACTGGCGGCGTTGAACTCGGTCGGGCGTTTTGAAGTGGCGCGGGCTGAAGCCAAGCTCACCGAAACCCAGGCCCAGTCCCAGGTCTATCAGGTGCAGGTCAAGCGGTGCAGCGTGCTGGCGCCGTATGACGGCCAAGTGGTGCAGCGCAAGGTCCAGCGCTACGAAAGCGTTTCGGTCGGCACGCCTTTGCTGGAGATCGTCGACAACCGCAGCCTGGAGATCCACCTGCTGGTGCCTTCGCGCTGGATGAGCAAGCTCAAGCCGGGCCAGACCTTCAATTTCACCCCGGATGAAACCGGTCAGGCGTTCAATGCCACGGTCAAGCGCCTGGGTGCGCGTATCGATGAAGGCAGCCAGACGCTGCTGCTGGTCGCCACCGTGTCCAACGCCTCCGGGCTGATGGCCGGCATGAGCGGCACCGCCCACTTTGCGCAACTGCAATGAACGCGCCGCTGCTGGGCAACACAGAACGAGTGTTCGCGCAGTTTCTCGACCTGGAACGCCAGACCCGCGCCGCGCGCAGCACTGAGCAACTGGCCTACAGCCTGGTCAATGACGGGCAGTCGCTGTTCGGTTATCGCCATGCCGCTTTGCTGATCGCCGGCAAGGTGCAGGCGGTGACGGCGGTGAGCAGCGTTGACCCGAATGCGCCGTTCGTAGCGTTCGTCGAGCAGGCGGTGGCGCAACTGCACAAACAGTCGTTGGCGCAGACGGCACGCGTGGTGTCGACCGAGTCACTGAGCGACCAGGTGCAGGCTGACTGGCAAAGCCTGTCGACTGGGCAGGTGTTCTGGTTGCCGCTGATCGATCCCCAGGGCCGTGTGTTCGGTGGTTTATGGCTGGCGCGCGAGACCCCGTGGAACCCTCCCGAACAGGTATTGCTGGCCCAATTGGGTGATACCTACAGCCATGCCTGGCGGGCCCTGCAACCGCGCCAGCCGTGGCGACTGCGCTTGACCCGCAAACGCCAGGTGCTGGCGGTGATCGCCTTGCTGCTGATGCTGTTGATTCCGGTGCGTCAATCGGTGCTGGCGCCCGCTGAAGTGGTGCCGCTGGCCGGGCAAGTGGTGGCCGCGCCCCTGGACGGCGTGATTGCCGAGTTTCTGGTCAAGCCCAACCAGACGGTAAAAACCGGCGACCTGCTGCTGCGTTTTGAAAGCACCACCCTCACGGCCCAGGCCGATGTGGCCGCGCGCGCCCTGGGCGTTGCCGAAGCCGAACTCAAGGCCAATGCGCAGCGTGCGTTTGCCGACGCCGAGTCGAACTCGCGCATCGATTTGCTGGCCGCCCGCGTCGAGCAAAAGCGCGCCGAACGGGATTACGCCCGGGAACTGCTCAAACGCAGCGAGGTGCGCGCCGAGCGAGATGGCATTGCGGTGTTCGCCGACGCCGAGCGCTGGACCGGCAAGCCCGTGCAGACCGGCGAGCGCCTGTTGCAGATCGCCGACCCCGGCCAGGCCGAATTACGCATCGAGCTGGCGGTGGGCGACGCCATCGCCCTGGAGCCCGATGCCCAGGTGGCGTTGTTCCTCGACAGCGACCCGTTGAAGCGTCATCTGGCCACCCTGCAACGCGTCGCCTACGAGGCGCAGCCCACGCCGGGCGGCCAACTGGCGTATCGCCTCGACGCGCAGTTCAATGAGCCTCCCCCGCGCATCGGGCTGCGGGGCACCGCAAAAATCTTCGGCGAACGCGCGCCGCTGGCCCTGTACCTGCTGCGTCGGCCATTGGCGGGCCTGCGCCAAAGCGTGGGTCTGTGATGAACCTGCCCGGGCTGCGTGAAGACTTGCAACTGTCCAGCGCCGGCGCGGCACTGGACGGCTCGCCGCGCTGGACCCTGGCCGACCCGGTGCGCGGGCGCTATTTCAAACTGGGCGCCACCGCGATCCGCTTGCTGCGCCACTGGTCCCTGGGCGACCCGCAGAAAGTATTGCAAGCGGCCAACCGCGAGCCGGGCCTGCCACTGGGCGAGCACGAAGTGGAGGAACTGCTGGGCTTTTTGCGCACCCACGACCTGATCGCGGCGCTGGACCCTCAGCAGCGCGCCAGCTACCTCTACAAGGCCCGCGCCCAGAAGCAGGGTCTGTGGACAGTCCTGCTGCACCAATACCTGTTTTTCCGCATCCCGCTGTGGCGGCCCGACGCGTTCCTCAATCGCACCTGGCCGTGGCTGGCGCGGTTCGGGCCGCGATTGCTGCGCTATGGTCTGCCGCTGGTGCTGGGCCTGGGGGTGTTTCTGGTGGCGCGGGACTGGCAGCGTTTTCTGGCGACCTTCCCGCACCTGTTCAGCCTGGGTGGCGCGCTGGCGTTTGGCACCGCGCTGTTCTTCGCCAAGCTGTGCCATGAGTTCGGCCATGCGTTCATGGCCAAGCGCGCCGGCTGCCGGGTGCAGAGCATGGGGGTGGCATTCATGGTGCTGCTGCCCATGTTCTACACCGATGTGAGTGACGCCTGGCGCGTGAATGATCGCCGCGCGCGGCTGATGATCGGTGCCGGCGGGGTGATGGCCGAACTGCTGCTGGCCTGCCTGGCGCTGCTGGCCTGGTCGCTGTTGCCGGACGGCCCGGCACGCACGGCTGCGTTCATGCTGGCCAGTGCCACCTGGCTGACGACCCTGGCGATCAACCTCAACCCGTTCATGCGCTTTGATGGTTATTTTCTGATCAGCGATCTATGGGGCGTCGACAACCTGCAAGGCCGCGCCTTTGCTCTGTGTCGCTGGCGCTTGCGCGAGGCCCTGTTCGGTTATGGCGAGCCTGCACCGGAGCCGTGGTCGCCGGTCATGCAGCGGCGCTTGCTGGGGTGGGGCTACCTGGCGTGGCTGTGGCGCGCGGCGTTGTTCCTGGGAATCGCGCTGGCGGTGTATCACCTGTTCTTCAAGCTACTGGGGATCTTCCTGATGCTGGTGGAACTGGTGTGGTTCATCTTCCTGCCGATCTTCAAGGAATGGCGCGAATGGTGGAGCCGACGCAGCCAGGCGTATGCCCCCCGCGTATGGCTCAGTGGCCTGGGGCTGGTGCTGATCCTGTTGGCGCTGGTGGTGCCGTGGCGCAGCGCCGTGGAGTTGCCGGCCATGCTGGAGGCGGGGCGCTCCAGTGCGTTGCATGCGCCAGTGGCGGCGCGCATCCAGCAGCTACGCGTGGTCGACGGTCAGGTGGTGACCCAGGGGCAGGTGTTGATCGAACTCGAGTCCCCGGACCTGGCCGCGCGGCAAGGCATCGTGCGTCGTGAAGTGGAGATCCTGCAGTTGCAGATGCGCCGCCAGGCAGGGCGCAGCGAGACGGCGGCGGATGCCGGCATCAATGACCAGCGCCTGTCCCAGGCCCTGGCCGAATACCGTGGCCTGGCCGCCCAGCGTGAGCGACTGCTGCTGCGCGCGCCCCATGCCGGCACCGTGCGTGATCTGTCGCCGCAACTGAGCGCGGGGCGCTGGGTGTCACCCAGGGAATCGCTGGCGCGCATCGTCGAAGACGGTGCGCGGCTGCGTGGCTACCTGGCTGAAGCCGAGCTGTGGCGCGTGGCACCGGGTGCGACCGGGCGGTTTATCGCTGACGATCCGATGCATGCGGCCATCCCGGTGGAACTGACGGAGATCGATACCAACGGTGTGGCCTACCTGGATCAGGAGGCGCTGACCTCTGATCACCATGGGCCGA
Source organism: Pseudomonas sp. SDO524_S393 (assembly GCF_054071875.1). Taxonomy (NCBI): domain Bacteria; kingdom Pseudomonadati; phylum Pseudomonadota; class Gammaproteobacteria; order Pseudomonadales; family Pseudomonadaceae; genus Pseudomonas; species Pseudomonas sp. SDO524_S393. Next base: position 26,091 of record NZ_JBSVVZ010000020.1, read on the forward strand.
TTGCCGTGCGTCGCGACGAAAACCAGCGGCCGGAACCGGTGCAGGCGCAGTACGGCGCGCGATTGAACAGTGTGCAACCGATCCCGACGCCCCGTCAGCCGCTGCGCGGTGTGGTGGTGTTGCAGGGGCGCAGCGAGTCGGTGCTGGGTGTGACCTGGCGCCGGGCGGCGGCGCTGGGGGTGCGTGAAAGCGGGTTCTGACAGGAGTTGAAAGCGATGTTGAACAAGGAAGGCGCCCTGGCGCAGGGGTTGGTGGTGCGCCCGTCACGGGACAGCGACAAGCCGTTTTTGCAGGCGCTGTATCACTCGGCGCGTGCGGATTTACAGTGGATCGACGGCGAGCGGGCGCTGGTGGAAGAGGTGATTGCCCAGCAGTTCCAGGTGCAGGAAAAGGGCATGGACGAACACTTCCCCGGCGCCCTGCATTACGTGATCGAGAAACTGGGCACGGCCATCGGCGCCTTGAGTGCCGACTTCGGTGCCAACGAGATTCGCGTGCTGTACCTGGCGTTCATTCCCGCTGCGCGCGGCCAGGGTTTTGGGCGCGCGGTGTTGCAAGGGGTGCAGCAGGCGGCGGCGCAGGTGCAGTGCCCGGTGGCCACGGTGGTGTGGGCGAGCAACCCCCATGCGCGCCAGCATTACCTGGCGCTGGGGTTTCAAGTGCAAGAGCAGACACCCGCCGCGCAACGGCTGGTGTGGTACCCGTCTCAGTTGAACACGATGCAGAAGTAGCCGCGCTCGCTGTCGCGGCCCATGGCGGGTTCGCGGGAGACGAACACCTGTTCCAGGGTGGCGCCGGGCAGCGGCAGGCGGCATAAGCCATCGACGAAGTCCGTCGGGCCCAGGCTGTTGAGTTGCACACTGAACGCCTCGCGCGGGCTGCCCGGCAAGGTGGCGTCCGGTGTTTCGCGCAGGCTCTGGACCTGGATCGGCAGCGCCGAGCCGTCCGGCAGGTACAGCACGCTGGTGCGCGCCAGCAAAGGTCGGAAGTGTTCGAGGGTGACCAGGTTCAGCATAGGAAAGCTCCACGTCAGAAGTGCCGAGGCTCGCGAGCCTCGGCCAAGGCAGTGCGTCAGCCGCGTGACGGAAAGATGCCGTTGAGGGCAATGCTGAAGTTGATCGCCAGGAAGGGGTTCATGGACGCCATGGGTTGGCCCTGGCCGGCCGGGCCGATTGTCGGGCTTGTCACCGTGGTGGTCACACCCTGGAGCGGCACCGGGTTGGGGCCCTGTTGGTCCGAGTAGATCGTAGCGCTGCCCGGCCCGCTGCCGGAGGCGCCGATAAAGGAGTTGGTGGCGGTGGGTATTGTCACCGGGTTGCTGGTCGCGCTCGTCAGTTGAATGGCCGTGGTGGCGGTGATCGCGGTGGCGGTGTGGGTATGGACCGGCAGGTTGACCAGGGTGGCGGTCACGGATTCGGTGCCGGAAAAGTCGCCGATGACGCGCGGGGTCAGGCCCGCGCCGTTGCCTTGGCCGACGGGCAGCCGGCTTTGCAGGTCCGGCAACTTGAAGGTTTGCACGCCATCGCCGCCGTAGGTGGTGGTGATCAGGGCGAACAACGCCTGGTTCTGGCTGATGGAAACGATCTGGCCGGCGCACAAGGCCCAGCCCTGCGGGGCAAAGTTAAATGCAAAGGGTTGAATGGTGCCGATGAATACTTCCATGAATCGCTCATCCTTGTATGGGCTATACGGAGTGTGACGCCAATCGATCTGACGTCATCGCAGAGCGTAGACGCAGGTCTTGCGGGTTGCCCGGCGGTTGCGAAACAGCGAGCGAACCGAGGGCTTTTGACCTAGAGTGGCGCTTGTTTGCGCAGGCGCAGGTTTTGCCCGGGAAACGGGCAGTGGTGAGGAAACAGAGGTGCGACGGTCTGTGGTAGAGCAAGACGACAAGGTTGAGGCATTTCCCGCCGTCAACCGCCTCACGCAGGCCTGGGAAGGCGCGGCTTGGCTGAGCCGTCTGTGGTGGGTGCCGATCCTGGCGCTGGCCATGGCCTTGCGGTTTTACGGGCTGACGTCCGCCGCCATTTGGGGCGACGAAGGTTCCAGCCTGCTGCTCAGCGAATATGCCGTGGCCGACCTGTGGTTTCACGCAGCCCATGATGTGCATCCGCCGCTGTACTTTTTCATGCTGCGCGGGTGGATCGAGATCTTTGGCGACGGCATCTGGTCGATTCGCGGCATGAGCGCCATTCCGGGCGTGGTCGCGGTGGGCCTGGGCATCTGGCTGGTGCGGCAGTTGTCCACCCGACGGGCAGCGTTGCTCGCGGGTATCCTGCTGGCGTTGCTGCCGTCCGCCGTGCGGTACAGCCAGGAAGTGCGCATGTACTCGCTGCTGGCCGTGTGGCTGGTGGGCGCCACCCTGGCGCTGGTGTACTGGGTGCGCCAGCCGGAACGCACACGCTACCTGGCGGCCTATGTGCTGTTGATGAGCGCCGGTTTCTATACCCATTACTTCACCGCGCTGTGTGTGCTGGTGCACTGGGCCTACCTGGGGCTTTTGTGCACGTCCCAGGCGTCGGGCCAGCGCCTGATCACGCGCCCGGCCTGGTGGGCCGCCAATACCGTCATTGTGTTGTTGTACCTGCCCTGGCTACCGGGTCTGTTGGACCTGGTGCAGCACGTCGAACAGCTCAAGGTGGGCGGGGATATCGGCTGGGAAGACCCGGTCGGTTGGCTGTCGATGCCGTCGATGATCTGGCAGTTCATGCTCCAGGATGAAGGCACGGGCTTCTGGCCCCCGCTGTTCTGGCTGTTCCCCTTACTGTTGGTGGGCGTGGTGGTGGTGACCGCCTGGCGCGAGCGCGAACGTTATCGCCCGGCGGGCCTGCTGGCGCTGTTCTTTCTGTTGCCGCTGCTGTTGGTGTACGGCGTGTCGTTCATCTCGCCGGTCTTCATCGAGCGCTACCTCACGGTGTACGCCTTGGGCCTGCCGATGCTCGTGGCCCTGGCGATCGACCGCCTGCCCGCGCGTTTTTCCCTGCTGGGGGCGGCGCTGTTCGTGCTGTTCGCCGGCGTGGAACTGGTGGGGCTGAAGAACAACTTCACCGTGGACGAGCATGACCAGTTCAACGTGCCGGTGGAGTTCGTCAACCGCAATTACCAGGAAGACGACCGCATCGTCCTCAGCGACATGATGTGGTACCTCAGCTACGTCTATTACGACCAGACCGACGCCCAGTTGCAGCTCTATACCCCGCCCAGGCCCGACGGCACGCCGACGCGACCGAACGCCTATGGGTTCGGCACCCTGGTGGACCAGGACGGTGGACGCATTTACCTCGACCATTTGTCGGCGTTGCCCGCCGATACGCGGCGCGTGTGGCTGATCAGCAGCAACGAAGCGCCGGACGATTTCGCGCCGTTGCCCGACGGTTGGCGACTGTTGCTGCAACAGGACGGCGGCGGGGCGCGGGCCCGTCTTTTTGTCCTGTGCCACGGGCCAGAGCCCTTGCAGGCCGAGGGCTGCCGCTAATATCCAATCGGTATTGGGCGAATATCAAAATAGTGGCAAATGCCCACTAGTACACGCGGCAATCCTGAACTACGCTACGGGCACAAATGGATTTTGTCCTACAAGTGGTGAAGGGATTGCAGTATCACTTTATTTCCGGTTTGCCCCGTTCCGGGTCCACCCTGCTGGCCGCAATCCTGTTGCAGAACCCCCGTTTCCACGCGGGCATGAGCAGCCCGGTCGGCACGCTGTTCAACGGTGTGCTCGAGCAATGCAGTGCCGGTAGCGAATTCGGTTCGGTCATCGACCCCGGCACTCGGCGGCGCCTGCTGCGCGGGCTGTTTGACGCCTACTACGCCGACAAGACGTCCACCCAGGTGGTGTTCGACACCAACCGCCAGTGGTGCGCACGCATGCCGGCGCTGCACGACCTGTTTCCCCAGGCCAAAGTCATCGCCTGCGTGCGCAACGTGGCGTGGATCATGGACAGCGTCGAGCGCCTGTACCGTGCCAACCCCTTCGAAAACACCAAGCTGTTCAACGATGGCGCCGAGCGCAACACGGTGTACAGCCGTGTCGAGACCCTGGCCCAGCGCAACCGCCTGGTGGGCTACGCCTGGTCGGCGCTCAAAGAAGCCTACTACGGCGAAAACGCCGACAACCTGCTGGTCGTCGACTACGACCTGCTGTCCCAGGCCCCCGAGATGGTGATGCGTCTGGTCTATGGATTCATCGGCGAGCCGTGGTTCGAGCATGACTTCGACAACCTCAGCTACGACGCCCCCGATTTCGACGAAGCGCTGGGTGTGACCGGCCTGCACCGGGTCAAGCCGCGTGTAGCGTTGCAACCTCGGCGCACGATCCTGCCGCCCGATCTGTTCGAGCAGTTCGCGCACATGGATTTCTGGCGCGATGGCGCTTCGAGCGCCGCCAATGTGATTCGCACCAAAGCCGATGCCGCGATCAGTTGATCGCGGTTTTTTTCATTGCGGGTATCAACATTCGACAAGCGGGTGAGCAGCATGTGGTGGAGCAAAGCAAAGGCACGGCACACAACCAGTCACGCCACCTCCCTGGCGACGCCGATGATCATGCCTCTGGAGCCGCGCATGCTGTTCGACGGCGCGGTCGCCGCCACCGTGGCCGATGTGGCGCAAGCCGACAGCCATGCCACACCCACCGCCGATGCCCAGGCGCCCACCACCGAGCATGCGGGCGCCGGCAATGAAAGCCACCCGCAATCCGATGCGCCGCCCACCCCGGCACCGGTCGCCGTGCCCGGGCAGAGTGTGGTGTTTGTCGACGCACGGGTGAAGGATTCCGCCGAGCTGCTCAAGGGCGTCGCACCGGGCACCCAGGTGGTGCAACTCGATGCAAGCAAAGACGGCTTGCAGCAGATTGCCGATTACCTGAGCAGCCACCAGGGCGTGAGCTCCGTGCAGATCATCGCCCATGGCAACGCCGGCGATTTGTGGTTGGGCAACAGCTACCTGTCGGCGGACAACATCGGCGCGCGCAGCGAAGTGCTGGCACAGATCGGCCAAGGCATGAACGTGGGCGGCGATATCCTGATCTACGCCTGCAACACGGCGGCGGGCGACAAGGGCATCAACTTTGTCGACAGCCTGGCACAACTGACCGGGCGCGATATCGCCGCGTCCACCAACCGTACGGGCGCGGGCGGCGACTGGACCCTGGAAATCGCCACCGGCTCCATCGAGAGCCACACGGCGCTGTCGTACCAGGCCATGTCGGCTTACCAGTACGGGCTGGCCACGATCACGGTTCTCAATAACGACGACACGGGCGGCGGCAGCTTGCGTGATGCCCTGGTTCAGGCGCAGGCGGGGGATACCGTCACCTTCAACGCCGGCATGACGATCAACCTCAACACCCAGCTGGTGATTGCCAAAAACGTCACCATTGATGGCGACCTGAACAATGACGGTGTGGCTGACGTCACCCTCAGCGGGCAGTACAAAACCCAAGTGCTCAAGGTGAATTCCGGGGTCACCGCGACCCTCGACGGCCTGGTCATCACCAAGGGCCTGGCCGTCGGCCAGGGCGGCAACGGCGGTTCAGACGCGGCGGCGTCCATGGGCGGCGGTATCGTCAACGCCGGTAACCTGACCCTCAACAATGTGACGGTCACCAGCAACGCGGCCTCGGGCGGCGGCGGCGGTGGCGGTGTCAGAGGTGGCACTGTCGGCGGGGGCGGCGGCGGCGGTGGCGCGTTGGGCGGGCAGGCCGGCGGTCGCGGCGGTGACGCGGGCAACGGCCAAGGCTATTACGCTGGTAAAAGCGGTACGGCCAACACCGGTGGCAACGGCGGCGGCTACAACCTCACGGTCATGGGTGGCCGGGGTGGCAGCACCACCGGCGGTGCGGGTGCGGCAGGTGCGTTTGGCTACAGCAACGGTGGCGCCGGCGGCACGGCGAACAACGGCAGCCTGTCCATCGGTGGCGGCGGTGGCGGTTCGGGCTGGGACAGCACCGGACGCAGCGGCGCGGCGGCCAGTGGCGGTATCTACAACGCCAGCAACGCCACCCTGACCATCGTCGGCAACTCGGTCATCTCCAATAACGTTGCGGCCGGTGGCGGCGGCGGCGGTGGCGGCGGCAGTGGTGCCGGGGCATCTGGCGACCCGGGTGGCGTGGGCGGCAAAGGCGTCGGCGCGATCTGGAACAAGGGCACCTTGCTGATCACTGCGGCCAACTTCTCGGCACTCGGCAGCGGTAATAACAAAGCCGCCAGTGGTATCGGCGGTGCGGGCGGCGGCGGTGCGGGGACGACCCCGGCGTCGGTGGATGGCATCTACAACGACGGCGGCACGCTGAACACGGCCTACAACCCGGCGCCGACCGCGACCATCGTGGTGGCGAACCCGACCCAGCGCCTGGGCAGCACCTCGGTGGTGACCATTACGTTCAACCAGGCGGTCACGGGCTTCACCAATGCGGATTTGACGATTGCCAATGGCAGCCTGAGCGCGGTGAGTACCAGCGATGGCGGTATCACCTGGACCGCCACGTTCACCCCGGACGCCAGCGTGACCAGCGCCGCCAACCAGATCATCCTGAACAACGCCGGGGTCAACAGCGCGGCGACCGGCACCGCAGGCAGCGGCACCACCTTGTCCAACACTTACAGCGTCGACACCGTTCGGCCGACCGCCAGCATCGTGGTCGACAGCCCGGCGCTGAGCATCAGCGGCACGTCCCAGGTGCATATCACCTTCAGCGAGGCGGTCACCGGTTTCAGCCTGGGCGACATGACGGCGTCCAATGGCACCCTGAGCGGGTTGACCACCAGCGACAACATCCACTTCACCGCGACCCTCACGGCCACCGCGGGCAACAACAGTGCGGGCAACGTCATCACGCTGGACAACACGCTCTATACCGATACGTCGACCAACGCCGGCACCGGGACGACCCTCTCCAATACCTACTCGGTCGATACCGTGCGGCCCACCGCGAGCATCGTTGTCAGCAACACGGCGCTGAATATCGGCGGCACGTCCCTGGTGACCATCACCTTCAGCGAGGCCGTCACCGGTTTCACCACGGCTGACCTGACGGTGGCCGATGGCACCCTGAGCAACCTGACCACCAGCGACAACATCACCTGGACCGCCACCCTGACGGCGACCGCCGGGATCAGCCATACCGGCAATGTCATCACCCTGAACAACGCCGGGGTCAGCGACGCGGCGGGCAACGCCGGCACGGGCAGCACCAACTCCAACACCTACTCCGTCGATACCCAGCGGCCCAACGCGACCATCGTGTTCGGCAACACCAACCTGGGCATCGGCCAGACCTCTACCGTGACCATCACCTTCAACGAAGCGGTGACCGGCCTGACGCTGACCGACTTCACGGCGAGCAACGGTACCCTGAGCAACCTCAGCAGCAGTGACGGCGGCATCACCTGGACTGCCACGTTCACCCCGACGGCGGGCATCGTCAGCGCCAGCAACCACATCACCCTGGACAACACCGGCGTGCAGGATGCGGCGGGCAACGCCGGCAGCGGCACGACGGACTCCAACAACGTCGCCATTGATGGCGTGCGCCCAACCGCCACGGTGGTCGTCGCCAACACCTCCCTGGCGCTGGGCCAGACGTCGCTGGTGACGGTGACCTTCAGCGAGCCGGTGACCGGCTTCAGCAACACCGACCTGACCGTCGCCAACGGCACGCTGAGCGCCATGACCAGCAGCGATGGCGGCGTGACCTGGACCGGCACCTTCACACCGTTGGCGAATGTCACCGACACCACCAACCTCATCACCCTGAACAACACCGGCTACACCGACCTGAGCGGCAATACCGGCACGGGCACCACCGACTCCAACAACTACGCGATCGACACCCAGCGCCCCACCGCGACCATCGTGGTCGCCGACCCGGTGCTGACCGCCGGCGAAACCTCGCTGGTGACCATTACCTTCAGCGAGGCCATCACCGGCTTCACCCTGGCCGACCTGAGCGCGAGCCACGGCAGCCTGAGCGGGCTCAGCAGCAGCGACGGCGGTATCACCTGGACCGCCACGTTCACCCCGGGCGCCAACACCAACAGTGCGACCAACGTGATCACCCTGGCCAACACCGGCATTGCCGACATCGCCGGCAACGCGGGCGCGGGCAGCACCAGCTCGGCTAACTTCGTCATCAATACCGTGCTGCCTACCGCGACCATCGTGGTGGCGAACCCGGCACTGAACATCAATGGCACGTCCCAGGTGACCTTCACCTTCAACGAGGCGGTGACCGGTTTCACCAATGCCGACCTGACGGTGGCCAACGGCACGCTGAGCGGGCTCAGCAGCAGCGATGGCGGCATCACCTGGACAGCGACGTTTACCCCGACCAACGGCCTCGCCGACCCTACCAACCAGATCACCCTGGACAACAGCGGCGTGCAGGCCGTGTCTTCCGGCAACGCGGGCAGCGGCAGCAGCGTGTCCAACAACTACGCCATCGACACCCAGCGGCCGACCGCGACCATCTCGGTGAGCAACCCGCAGCTGGGCGTGGGCGGCAGCTCGCTGGTCACCATTACGTTCAGTGAAGCGGTGACCGGATTCAGCCTGGCTGACCTGACCACCGACAACGGCACGTTGAGCAACCTGACCACCAGCGACAACATCACCTGGACTGCCACCCTGACCCCGGCGGCCGGGATTTCCCAGGGCAACAATCACATCGTGCTGGACAACACCGGGGTGGACGACGTGGCCGGCAACAGCGGCTCGGGCACCACCACCTCCAATGCCTACGTCATCGACAGCCAGCGTCCAACCGCGACCATCGTGATCTCGGACCCCAACCTCACCGTTGGCGAGACGGCCACCGTGACCATCACCTTCAGCGAAGCGGTGACCGGATTTAACAACGGTGACCTGACCGTGCCCAACGGCACGCTCAGCACCCTGAGCAGCAGCGACGGCGGGATCACCTGGACCGGCACATACACGCCCAATATCAACGTGCAGGACAGCAGCAACCTGATCATCCTCAACAACACCGGCTATACCGACCTTGCAGGCAACACGGGGACGGGGACGACCAACTCGGCCAACTTCACCATCGATACGATGCAGCCCACGGCGACCATCGTGGTCGCCAGCCCCACGCTGAACGTCGGTGCGACTTCGCAGGTGACCATCACCTTCAGCGAAGCGGTGACCGGCTTCACCAATGCCGACCTGACCATCGCCAACGGTACGCTCAGTGCGGTGAGCAGCAGCGACGGCGGTATCACCTGGACCGCGACGTTCACGCCGACCAACAACATCAGCGACACCAGCAACGTGATCGTCCTGGATAACACCGGGGTGCAGAACGCCTCGGGCAACACCGGCAGTGGTACGACCAGCTCCAACAACTACAGCATCGACACCCAGCGCCCGACCGCGACGATCACGGTGGCCAACCCGAACCTGGGCATCGGCCAGACCACCACCGTGACTATCGCCTTCAGCGAAGCGGTGACGGGGTTCGACCTGTCGGACCTGAGCGTGGCCAATGCCACCTTGTCCAACCTGGCCAGCAGCGACGGCGGCAAAACCTGGACCGCCACGCTGACCCCGACCGCCGGCCTCACCGACCCGACCAACCTGATCGTGCTCGATACCAGCCTGGTCAACGACCTGGCGAGCAACAGCGGTTCGGGCATTGCCATTTCCAACAACTATGGCGTGGACGCCGACCGGCCCACCGCGACCATCTCGGTGGCCAACCCCAACCTGAGCGCGGGCCAGACCACCACCGTGACGTTCACCTTCAGCGAGAAGGTCACCGGTTTCGACCTGTCTGACTTGAGCGTGGCCAACGGGACCTTGTCCAACCTTGCCAGCAGCGATGGCGGCAAGACCTGGACCGCCACACTCACGCCTACGGCCAACCTGAATGATCCGAGCAACTTCATCACCCTCGATACCAGCCTGGTCACCGACCTGGCCGGCAACGCCGGCAGCGGGTTTGCCAACTCCAACAATTACGCGATCAGCACGATCTCGCTGACGGGCGATCCGCTGTTCCGCGTCACCGACCCGGTGGTGCCCAAGGTTGTCTCGAACGTACCGCTGCAACCGATCATCCACGGTCAGCCAAGTGGCGACCTGGGCTCACCGTTGAGCTTCCCGCCGCTGTTTGCGCCGCGTGAAGTAGGCGGCGGGCTGCCGCCGGTCGGCAGCATCTTCATCAACAACGGCGCCCTGTCGCCCAGCTTCATCGCCCAGGTGTTCAACAGCGACAGCGGCGATGGCAGTGGCAAGGGCTTCCTGGGTTTTGGTGGGGGCGATGGCGGTGTGTTCGGCGCCAGTACCCTGTCGAGCCTGTTCGATCGTGCACCGGGAGAAGACACCGGCCTCAAGGCGTTCGACAGCCACTCGATCAAAGGCGTGGGCGATCCGGCCCAGGGGCTGCGCGGCGTGTTCGGCGCACCCAGCCTTGGCCAGCAATTGCAACAGATCAACGAAACGGAACAGCGCCAGGTCGTCGCGCTGGCGCAGGCACTGCAACAGGTCGGCATCAGCGAAATGCCGGCTTGAACACACTTAAATCAAGGCGCAGTAACAGGGGCGATCCACGGATGAAAACAGGTCAGAAGTTGTTCGGTGCCAGCTTGCTGGCGCTGGCGATCAGCGGTTGTGCGGTCACCAGCGAACCGATTGAACGCAGTGTCAGTGAGCAGCGGGCACGCAGCGATCTGCAGGGCATGTACAAGGACCAGGAGCCTCTGAGCGGCCCGTTGACCCTGCACCAGGCCATGGCCCGTGCGGTGAAGTACAACCTCGAAGGTCGTTTGAAAATCATGGAAGAGGCCTTGGCCAAGCGCCAACTCGACCTCGCCAGTTTTGACATGCTGCCGCGCATGGCGCTGTCCGCCGGCTACGCCGGGCGCAACAACACCAACGCCTCCAGCAGCCAGAGCGTGCTCAGCGGCAACCAGTCCCTGGAACCGTCCACGTCCCAGGACCGCGACCGCCGCGTGGCGGACCTGACCATGGTGTGGAACGTCCTCGATTTCGGCGTGAGCTACATCAGCGCCAAGCAGCAGGGCGACCAGCGCCTGATCGTGCAGGAGCGTCGGCGCAAGGTGATCAACACCATCGTTCAGGACGTGCGCTCGGCCTATTGGCGCGCGGTGGCGGCGGAACGCCTGTTGACCAAGATCGACAGCCTGATGGCGCGGGTCGACCAGGCCCAGACCAACAGCCAGAGCATGAGCGAGCAGCGCATTGGCGATCCGGTCCAGGCCCTGGGTTACCAGCGTTCGCTGATCGAAGCCACGCGTCAGTTGCAGGAGCAGCGCCGAGCGTTGTCCCTGGCCAAGACCGAACTGGCCACCCTGATCAACCTGCCCATGGGCACGGACCTCAAGTTGGCGACGTCGGACGATTACGCGGTGCCGCAGCTGAAGGTCAACCTCGCCAGCCTGGAACAGGAGGCCCTGGCCAACCGTCCGGAACTGCGTGAGCAGGACTACCAGACCCGCATCAGCGCCGCCGAAACCCGCAAGGCCATGTTGCGCTTGCTGCCGGGCCTGGAGTTTTCGGCCGGCGGGCACTACGACAGCAACTCGTTCCTGGTGGACAACCGCTGGGCCGATTACGGCGCCAAGATCACCTGGAACCTGTTCAACGTGATCTCCGCCCCTGCCGCCATCGATGTGGCCAAGGCCGGTGAAGAAGTCGCCACCGCCCGCCGCCAGGCGATGTCGATTGCGGTGCTGGCACAGATCTACGTGGCCAACGCCAATTACCAGGACGCTGTGCGTCAGTTCAAGACCAACGAGCAGTTGGCCAACATCGACGGGCAAATCCTCACCCAATTGCGCAACCGCCATCAGGCGGCGGGCCTGGGCGAACTGGACTTGATCCAGGGCGAACTCAACACCCTGCAAGCCGACCTGCGCCGTGACCTGGCCTATGCCGATTTGCGTAATGCCTACGGCCAGATCTTCGCCAGCGCCGGGCTCGATCCGCTGCCCGAGCAAGTGGATTCGGACCGTGTGCAGTCCATCGCCACCGCATTGGCCAGCCGCGAATCGGCGTGGGCTGCCGGCAATATCGCGACGCCTGCGCCCCGTGCCGTTGCCCAGTAATCTGGTCGCGCCGACGGCGAGCGTCACGCGCCGTCAACGTGAGGCGCGTAACGGGCATCGAGGCGTGGCGATTCTGCTCACGGGCTTGCCGGCGTCCGGCAAGTCGACCCTGGCCCAGGGCCTGCAAGCCGTGTTGTTCGAGCAAGGCCGGCAGAGCATCGTGCTCGACGGCGACGCCCTGCGCGGCGGCTTGAACAGCGACCTGGGGTTTGCCGACGGCGACCGCCTGGAAAACATCCGCCGCGCCGGCGAACTGGCGGCGCTGCTGGTGCAGAACGGGCAAATCGTGATCCTGGCGATGATCGCGCCGCTGGTCGAGCTGCGCGCGATGTTTGCCGAGCGCCTGGGCGCCGACTATCGGGAAGTCTGGTGCAATGCCTCCTTGGCCGTGTGCGAACGGCGCGATCCCAAGGGCCATTACGCCCGCGCGCGGCGCGGTGAGCTGCCGGGTTTTACCGGCATCGGCTCACCCTACGAACCGCCACCCCAGGCTTCGCTGGTACTGGACACCGGTGAGCTGTCGGTGCAACAGAGCGTCGGGCGGTTATTGGCCTGGCTGACGCCTGGTCTAGACTCGGAGGACTCGCCCTCTTAGGAGCCCGCCATGGAATCGCCTGTGCACAGCCTGTCCTCCTTGTTCAAACAGCTTGGGCTGCCGGATGACCCGGTGAGCATCGAGAAGTTTGTGGCCGTTCATTCGCCCCTCAAACCTGACCTGAAATTGGCTGATGCGTTTTTTTGGACAGAGAACCAGAAGAAGTTTTTGCGTAATGAAATTCTGGAAGATGCGGATTGGGCTGAAGTGGTCGATGAGTTGAACCTCCTGCTGCACAGCGGGAGAGGGGTGCAAAAAAATTAGGAAAAACGGGAAAAGTTGAAAAAAACAGATGTTGGTTGAAAAAAACTGGGCTTTAATCGCGCAAGTGAACTTTTTCTGAGGTGGCGCGATGTCCCTGGTTGGTTATGCCTATCTCCACCAATCTCTTGGCTTGAAAGCGATTCCTCCTGTTCGGGCTGCCATGGTCAAGCCTGTGACGCGAGTCTCGATGATTGGTGACTGCCTGGCGGTTCCTCAGGCCGTTGCGCCTTCGGCCCATTCAGTACTCGACCATATTCTTTTCGCACTCAAACACGAAGGTATCAATCTCGGCATTCTGGCTCCGGCACTTGAAGCGGTCAGCGCGGAGGACCTGCTAAAAGAACTGGAAAATGCTCCGAACGGCCTATTCATCCGCAAGGTTTGCTATCTATGGGAGGGTTTGACCCTTCAAAGGTTGGACTACAACAAGTCGATCAACAGTCGCGTTTCACCCCTGTTTGATCCCCAACGCTACGTCACGGGGCCGTCTACTCGTAATTCCCGTTGGCGTATCGACTTCAACGGGTTAGGTTCTTTGGCGTATTGCGCGACCGTCGAGCGAACCCCTGAAATCGATGCTCTGTTGAACCTGGATATTCTGGGCCGCGCCAAATCCTTCATGGCCACCCTCCCACCCGAAATGATGGACCGTGCCATCCAGTGGGCCTACCTTCACGAAACCCGCGATTCATTTGCCATCGAAAAAGAACAGCCCAGTGAGGAAAAGTCCCGTCGGTTCGTCCAGCTGCTGCGTCAGGCACACGAAGGCCGCTTGTTGACCGAGGACTATCTGGTCGAGCTACAAAACAGTACCGTCTCCAATCCCTTCGACAAGGCCGTCGCGTTCCGCCATGAGCAAAACCATCTGCACAATGGCCTGCGTGGCGCGGCAGGCGTCAGCTACGTACCGCCGGCGCCCGAGTTGTGTCAGGAATTGATGGAAGAGCTGATGGCTTTCGCCAATCAACCGGAGCGGGAAATAGACCCTCTTGTTGCCGCAGCTGTCACTGCTTTCGGCTTTGTGTTCCTGCACCCGTTCATGGATGGCAACGGGCGCCTGTCGCGTTTCCTGATCCATCAGACGCTCTGCCATCACGGCGCCTTGGCGAACGGCCTGCTGCTGCCGGTTTCGGTTGCGATGAAACACGAAGAACCGGCCTATCTGGAAACGCTCAAGGCGTTCTCTCGCCCGACCCGGGATTTCTGGGACGTCACTTGGCTGGACGGCGATCAGATGGCGTTTGACTTCACTGGCCATCCGTCGATCTATCGCTACTGGGATGCGACCCGCTGCGTCGAATTCACTCTGCAAATGGCCCGCCGGGCGCTGGAAGTGGAACTGCGTGAAGAAACCGAATTTCTCGACCGCTACGACCGTGTGATCAAGGCCGTTAACCAGAGCTATGACGTGCGCGGCAGTGATCTGTCGAAGCTGGTGATGATGTGCCTGGATAACGACGGCAAGGTTTCGAAACACCGACGCAAGCAGTTTCAGTACAGCGTGGCGCAAGACGTTTTTGAGTTTATCGAGCGTGAGGCCACACGAGTGATTGGCGAGCAGAAGGCGTGATGCCCAATCGTTTTCTACACTCGAGCCACCCATCCGCAAATTTGTTTCAAAACTTGACGGCATTGGATCCATGCACCATATTGATAGTTAGCAAACTAACTGTATGCGAACTATCCAGTGCCTCAGACCCTCGAACAACTCCAGATGAACCTCAGCAGCAGCATGGTGGTGGGCGCCCGTAACTGGCGCAAAATCTGCCAGACCACGCTGGTGAGCTATGGCATCTCCGAAGCCTGCGCCGTGCCGTTGTTGATGATCGGCCGCCTGGGCGACGGTGTGCATCAGGTGAAAGTGGCGCAGGCGTCGGGGATGGAAAGCCCGTCGCTGGTGCGTCTGCTGGATCAGCTCTGCGCCGGCGGCTACGTGTGCCGCACCGAAGATATCCACGACCGTCGCGCCAAGGCCTTGAGCCTCACCGAACGTGGCCGTGAGTTGGTGCAGGCGGTGGAAGTGCAGCTGGTGCGCCTGCGCAAGGACGTCCTGGCGGACATCGCACCTGCCGATCTGGAAGCCGCTCTGCGTGTGCTGCGTGCGTTCGAGGCGGCAATGCTGTGAACGGATTTTTTACCGGCATGCCGCCAGCCCGCGACTGGTTCTACGGGGTACGTACATTCGCCGCGTCGATGATCGCGTTGTATATCGCCCTGCTCATGCAAATGCCGCGTCCGTATTGGGCGATGGCCACCGTGTACATCGTCTCCAGCCCGTTTGTCGGGCCCACCAGTTCCAAGGCGCTGTACCGCGCCGCCGGCACCTTGATGGGCGCGGCGGCGGCGGTGCTTTTCGTGCCGATGTTCGTGCAGTCGCCCTACGTGCTGGTGGTGGTGATTGCGTTGTGGACGGGCATCCTGCTGTTCCTGTCGATGCACCTGCGCACCGCCAACAACTACGCCCTGATGCTGGCGGGTTACACCTTGCCGCTGATTGCCTTGCCGGTGGTGGATAACCCGTTGGCTGTGTGGGATGTGGCCGAAGCACGTACCGAAGAAATCTTCCTCGGCATCGCCGTGGCGGCGGTGGTCGGTGCGATGTTCTGGCCGCGTCGCCTGATGCCGGTGTTCGACGACTCGGTGACCAAGTGGTTTGCCGACGCCCAGGTCTACAGCCAACGCTTCATCACGCGCAATGTGGCGCCCGAAGAGATCAGCACCTTGCGCAGCGGCATGGTCGCGACCTTCAACACCCTCGAATTGATGATCGGCCAATTGCCCCACGAAGGCGCGCGGCCCCAGACGGTACGCAACACCAAGGAACTGCGCGGGCGCATGATCCACCTGCTGCCGGTAGTGGATGCGCTCGACGATGCGCTGTTCGCCATCGAGCACCGCGCGCCGGAGTTCCTGGAGCGGATCACGCCGCTGCTGGAAGCGACCGCCCAATGGCTGGAAAGCACCACTGAACAAGCACCTCTGGAGCGCTGGCGCGCCCTGCGTGACCAGGTCGATGCCCTGCAACCCGAGGGCGAGGCGCTGGATGATCGCCACACGCTGTTGTTCTCCAATGCGCTCTATCGCCTGGGCGAATGGATCGACCTGTGGCAGGACTGCCGCAGCCTGCAAGCCGCCATCCAGTGCGAAAGCCAGGACACCTGGCGCGCGGTGTATCGCCACTGGCGGCTGGGCCGGCTCACGCCGTTTCTCGACCGTGGCCTGATGTTCTATTCGGCGTTCTCCACGGTCAGCGCCATCATCGTCGCCTCGGTGCTGTGGATTCTGTTGGGCTGGACCGACGGCGGCAGCGCCGTGATCCTCGCCGCCATCGCCTGCAGTTTTTTCGCGACCATGGACGACCCCGCGCCGCAGATCTACCGGTTCTTTTTCTGGACCGCGATGTCAGTGGTATTCGCCAGTCTGTATCTGTTCCTGGTGCTGCCCAACCTGCACGATTTCCCGATGCTGGTGCTGGTGTTCGCCGTGCCGTTCATCTGCATCGGCACGCTCACGGTACAGCCGCGTTTTTACCTGGGCATGCTGCTGACGCTGGTGAACACCTCGTCGTTCATCAGCATCCAGGGCGCCTATGACGCGGACTTCCTCAACTTCGCCAACGTCAACCTGGCCGGGCCGGTGGGCCTGTTGTTCGCCTTCGTGTGGACGCTCATCGCACGGCCCTTCGGCGCCGAACTGGCGGCCAAGCGCCTGACCCGGTTCAGCTGGCACGACATCGTCGGCCTCACCGAGCCTGCGACCCTGGCCGAACACCGGCACCTGGCCGCGCAGATGCTCGACCGCCTGATGCAGCATTTGCCGCGCCTGGCCCTCATCAACCAGGACACCGGCACCGCCCTGCGCGATTTGCGCGTGGCGCTGAACCTGCTCGACCTGCTGGCCTACTCGCCTCGTATCCTTGGTGTGCCCCGGGTGTTGCTCAACCAGGTGGTGGAAGGGGTGGGCGGCTACTTCAAGGCGTGCCTCAAGGCGGGCGAACGCTTGCCCGCGCCTGGCGGTCTGCTGATGACCCTGGACCGCACACGCCGCGCCCTCAACGGCCAGGGCTTGCAAGACGAAGACGATACCCGCCTGCACCTGCTGCACGCGCTGGCCGGTTTGCGCCTGTCGTTGTTGCCGGGCGTGGAGTTTATTGGCGGCGCCGAGGTGCAAGCGCCGCTACCCGATGGAGCGCCTTTATGATCGGTGATCTGGATATCAGCGGGGTGTTCCTGCCCACGCTGCTGGTGCTGATGGGCATTACGTACGTGTTGTTCCTGGTGGTGCACGGGTTGTTGAACCGCGTCCACTTCTACCGCCTGGTCTGGCACCGGGCATTGTTCAATGTGGGGCTCTACGCGCTGTTGCTGGGCGCCGTGGACTCACTCAGTCGATACCTGATGACATGAAAAAACCTTTTTTGACCATCGGCCGTGTGGTCCTCACGCTGCTGATCGTGATCTTTGCGGTGGTCGTGGTGTGGCGCATGGTCATGTACTACATGTTCGCGCCCTGGACCCGTGACGGGCACATCCGTGCCGACATCGTGCAAGTCGCCCCGGACGTGTCCGGGCTGATCCAGCAAGTGGACGTGCGCGACAACCAGCCGGTGACCAAGGGCCAGGTGCTGTTCGCCGTCGACCAGGACCGCTTCAAGCTGGCGCTGCGTCAGGTCCAGGCTGCCGTGGCCGATCGCCAGGAAACCCTGGCCCAGGCCCAGCGTGAGTACAAGCGCAACCGGGGCCTGGGCAACCTGGTGCCCAGTGAGCAGCTGGAAGAAAGCCAGTCGCGGGTTGCCCGCGCACAATCGGCCCTGGCCGAGGCCCAGGTGACTGTGGATTCCGCCCAACTCAACCTCGACCGCTCGGTGATCCGCAGCCCCGTGGACGGTTATGTCAACGATCGTGCGCCGCGCGCCCAGGAGTTCGTCACCGCCGGGCACCCGGTGCTGTCGGTGGTGGACAGCAACTCCTTCCATATCGACGGCTATTTCGAAGAAACCAAGCTCGACGGCATTCACGTCGGCATGGCCGTGGATATCCGCGTGATCGGTGACAATGCCCGCCTGCGCGGCCACGTACAAAGCATCGTCGCCGGCATCGAAGACCGCGACCGCAGCAGCGGTTCCAACCTGCTGCCCAACGTCAACCCGGCGTTCAGTTGGGTGCGCCTGGCCCAGCGG
Organism: Pseudomonas sp. SDO524_S393; assembly: GCF_054071875.1. NCBI lineage: Bacteria > Pseudomonadati > Pseudomonadota > Gammaproteobacteria > Pseudomonadales > Pseudomonadaceae > Pseudomonas > Pseudomonas sp. SDO524_S393. Next base: position 44,200 of record NZ_JBSVVZ010000020.1, read on the forward strand.
ATTCCGGTGCGCATCGCATTCGACGACGTGCCGGCAGACTTCCGCATGATTGCCGGGCGCACGGCCACCGTGTCGATCATCGGCGACAAGGCCAACGACGGAGCCCAGCCATGAAACAACTCTGGGCAACCGCCGCGCTGGGGTTGTTATTGTCGGCGTGCCAAGTGGTCGGCCCGGACTATCAGTTGCCGCAGCAGGCCGCCGTGAAGCGCGGCGACCTGCAAGGGCAACTGACGGTCGACGGCAAAAACGTGGTGTCGGCGCCGGTCCCGGCGGACTGGTGGAAGCTTTACAACGACCCGCGTGTGGATGAGCTGGTGCGCCAGGCTCTGGCGTCCAACACCGACCTGCGTGTGGCCGCCGCCAACCTGCAACGCGCGCGTTACCAAGTGCAGCAGGCCGAGTCCGCCGGCGGCTGGAGCGCCGGTGCCAAGGCCGAAGTGCAGCGCCTGCAGGAATCCGGCGAGGCGTTTTTGCTTTCGGAAAAAGTCCCGGTCACCAACATTGGCAGCGCCGGTATCACCACCTCCTATCAGTTCGATCTGTTCGGCACCTTGCAGCGCGGCATCGAAGGCGCTCAGGCGAGTGCCGATGCGACCCAGGCTGCCGCCGATACAGCGCGTATCACCCTGGTGGCGGATGTCGTACGCGCCTACACCCAGGTGTGCGCGGCCAACGAAGAGCGGGCCATCGCCCAGCACTCCCTGGACCTGCAAGCCGAAAGCACGCGCCTCACCCAGCGCCTGCGCGATGCCGGGCGGGGCGATGAAACCCAGGTCACCCGCTCGCAGACCCAATACAAATCCCTGCTTGCCGATATGCCGCGCTACGAAGCCGAGCGCCAGGCCGGCTTGTTCCGTTTGTCGATGCTGCTGGCCAAGCCGGTGGATCAGTTGCCGGCGGGCACCGGGGCGTGTGCCGAATTGCCCCACATCGCTCAATTGCTGCCGGTGGGCGACGGTGCCGCGTTGCTCAAGCGTCGCCCCGACGTGCGCCAGGCCGAACGCCAGCTCGCCGCCGCCACCGCGCGCATCGGCGTAGCCACCGGCGCGCTGTACCCGGACATCAGCATCGGCGCCACGGTGGCGACCGTCGGTATTCTCGATGACCTGGGCACTGCGCCGACCAATCGCTGGGGCTTTGGCCCGCTGATCAGTTGGTCGGTGCCGACCAACGGCGCCCGCGCGCGCATCCACGAGGCCGAAGCCGCGACCCAGGGCGCCCTGGCGCATTTCGACGGGGTGGTGCTCAACGCGATCCGCGAGACCCAGACCGGCCTGGCGCAATACAGCGCATTGTTGCAGCGCCGCGATGCATTGGCCGAGGCCGAAGCATCCGCCGAGCAGGCTTCCGAGCAGACGCACCGCTTCTACCAGGCGGGTCGCGCCTCATTCCTGGCCGACCTGCAAGCCACCGGCACCCACACCAGCATGCGGGCGCAACTGGCGGCGGCCAACACCCAGGTCGCCATGAGCCAGATCGATTTGTTCCTCGCCCTGGGCGGCGGTTGGGAAAGCGGACGAACGCCACCCGCACCGGCCAGCAAACCCTGAGCAAATGGCTATGCTTTGACTGGCGGGCTCCCGTGATGGCCCGTCGGTCAACGTTCGCGTTTGCTCATGGGGATTCCAATAATGAAAAACCCTTATGCTCCCGCTTTCTGGTGCGTGTTCTTCGCACTGGTGTTGTTGTCGGCGACTTATTTCTACGGCGTCATGCTGGCGCATCAAATCGACAAGGCGATGGTGTTTCTCGACAGCGCCTGCGCAGTGATCGGCACCCTGTCCATCGGTGTGGTGGCCTGGGCGTCGTACCAAAACCAACGGGTGAAGAAAAAACTCCTCGAACAAGGCAAGACGCGGGTGGCGATCTGGGACACCAAGGTCGCGCTGCGCCGTGTCGAAACCGTGTTCGACCGCTATTTCTGGGGCAGTTACTGGCAGCCTGGGCGCACCTTCCAGGAAGTCATGGGCGAGCTCACCGGCACGCCCCTGGAAAAGAGTCTCGAAGCCCTGAAAAAACAATGCGTGGCCCTGGACCAGCAAGTCGCCGACGGCAGGCATTGGCTGAATAACGCGCGGGAGTTGTCTGACGTTGCCACGCAAATGGCCCGCGAGCGCTATCAACTCGACTTCTGCGACCCCAAGGCCGATACCCCGGGCAATGCCGTGATACACCGCGAGTTTGAGGTGCTGGTGTACACCTGGACGGCGCGCCTGAAGAGTTTCGATCACCAGCTCGATGAAATCGAATTGGAATACTCGTGAACCAACGATAGACCTGACCCCTCTGAAAAGCTGGGCCGTTCGCGGCTGCCAGTGCTAATCTTCCTCCGCTTTTGGCGGGCTTGAGCCAACCTCCTCGGGGGTTCAAGGAAGACAGCCCACTTCTCACAGGATTTGATCAGGTCACTTCATGAATAAGCCAGCCGTTGTTCTCTTGGGTTTTGTTGTCGCCGTGGGCGTCGTCAGTGCAGGCGGTGCCTGGTACACCGGCAAGCAGCTGGAACCGGTACTGCAAAACGCGGTTCAGGATGCCAACAAGGAGCTGCAACGCTCCATGGCCGGTGTCGACGGCCGCGTGACCCTGGAACTGGTGTCCCTGGACCGTGGCCTGTTCAGCAGCACTGCCCACTACCGGGTGAAGGCGCAAGGGTCGGTGTTCGGCGCAGATAACCCGAACCCGGAACTGCTGTTCGTCGACCATATCGAGCACGGTCCGCTGCCGTTCTCGCGTCTGGTGTCGCTGAAGTGGCTGCCGGTCATGGCTACCAGTCACTATTCGCTGGAAAAGAACGCCACCACCGAAAAATGGTTCGCCGCCAGCAAAGACGTGTCGCCGCTCAAGGGCGTGGCCAATATCGGCTACAGCCGCTCGGTCACCGGCAATGTTGAACTGCTGCCGCTGGAGTTCAAGGACGACAAGTCCAGCGTGAGCTTCTCCGGCGCCAACCTGGACTTCGACAGCACCGCCGAAGGCCAGAAGGTCAAGGCCGACGGCTACATGAACAGCCTCAAAGTGAGCGCGGTCGATGCTGAAGGTGTGCCGTTCGCCGCAGACCTGGCCGGCCTGACCATCGCCAGCAACCTGGAAAAATCCACCTTCGGCTTCTACACCGGGCAGAACACCGTTGAACTCACCGACGCCAAATTCACCGTCGGCGTGAAGCAAGACGTGATTTCGCTCAAGGGCTTCGAACAGAAGGACTCCAGCGAAACCAAAGACAACGCCATGGCTGGCCGCGTCGACTACAAGATCGACGAGATCGGTTACCAGGGCAAGCCGGTCGGGTCGGCCGCCCTGTCGGTCAGCGTGAAGAACATCGATGTGCCCTCGGGCCTGGTGCTGACCAAGCTTTATCAGGACAAGATGCAGCCGGTGCAAGCCGCTGCCGCTGCGGGTCAGCCGGTGCCGGAATTGCAGTTGACCGAAGCCGAGCAGACCCTGGCCGAGACCAATATCAACCAGTTGTTGGCCGCCAAGCCGCAGGTGAACCTGGAAAACCTGTCGCTGAAAACCGCCCACGGTGAAAGCAAGTTCAACCTGGTGGTGGACCTGACCAAGCCGGCGACCATGGAACTGCCTCCGGTCGAGCTGGGCAAGCAGGTCATCGCGTTGCTGGATGCCAACCTGACCCTGTCCAAACCGATGATCGCCGACGTGGCGGCCCTGCAAGCGCAGGCCGGTGGCGTCACCGACCCTAAAGCCATCGAACAGCAATCGAAGATGGCCAGTGAAATGGTCAGCGGTGTTGCCGTGGGCACGCAGTTGGCCACCGTGGTCGGCAACGATGTCGTCTCCAAGCTGCACTACGCCAACAATGAGGTGACGTTCAACGGCCAGAAGATGACCGTGGAGCAATTCATCGGGTTTGTCATGGCCAAGGCGGGTGCGGTGGGCGGCGCGCAGTAAGGATTTCGCCATCTTCCGGAAATAAATAATGCGGGAGCGCAGCTGCCTGCGATAAGGGTCAAGTAACCGACGAGGCCGTCGGTTGCAGCCCCGTTATCGCCGGCAACTGCGCTCCCGCATTGGTTTTTTCGTCCGGCTGGTCAATTCTGAACAATTGTTCTGAATTGACCTTTTTCGCACGCTCATCGGGGATAGTTCCTACAGGAAAGCTGGGTCGGGTCACGAGACGCCGACGCCCTGATGCAAATCGCTCAGGACCACCTATCGTTACAGCTTTCCGTGTGTAAGGAAGCTCACGATGCTGCGAAACCTACCACTCAGTGCGACAGGCCGGTTACGACTGCTCATCGGGGCAGCCTTGTGCAGCCAGCTGCTGATGCCCGCCTTCGCTTCGGCCGATCCCGCCTATGACGCCCTGATCATTCAGGCGCGCAACGGCAACTACACCCCCGCGCTGACCCAACTGCGCCAGCTCTCCCCGGAACGCCAGACGCCCGGCCAGATCAGCGATCATCTGGTGATTGCCGGCTGGGCGGGCCAGGACGCCGAAGTGCTGAAGGTGTACGAGGCCCAGGGTAAACATCGCAATTTGAGCACCCAGGCGCTTGCCACGGTCGCGCGTACCTATCGCAACCAGAAGCAGTGGGCCCAGGCCTCGGCGGTCTATCGTCAGGCGCTGTTGCGTGAACCGAACAATGTCGACCTGCAACTGGGCCTGGCCCTCACGCAGGCCGACGGCGGCCAGGCCAATGAAGCCGTGCAACGCACCCGTGCGTTGGTGGCGGCCAACCCGAACGACCCCAACCGGCGCATGGCCCTGGGCTACGCCCTGACCCGCGCGGGCCTGAACTATGACGCGCTGTTCGAATTCGACCAGGCCTTCATCCGGGCCGGCGATAAACCCGAAGTCGCCCGTGAATACATCGTCGCGCTGCAAAAGGCCCGCCTGCCGGAACCGGCGCTGCGCCTGTCGGCCAAGCGCCCGGGCCTGCTAGATGCGGTCACCCAGCGCCGCCTGGAAGGCGACCTGGCGGCCGAGCGTGTGCGCATGGCCGAGTTCGCCACGCGCACCGAGCAGGAGCGCTATGTGATCGCCGACCGCGCCCTGCAAGACTACGACAAGCTGCTCGCCCGCTGGACCCCGGACCCCAGCGCCCATGACGACGTGGTGCGCTGGCGCATCGACCGCCTGGGCGCCCTCAAGGCACGGGCGCGCACTGCCGAGGTGATTCGCGAGTACCAGACCCTCAACGGCGAAGGCGTGCAATTGCCCACGTACGCCTTGCGCTGGGTGGCGGCGTCCTATCTGGACCAGCGTCAACCGGAAAAAGCCGAGCCGCTGTACCGCCAGGTGCTGACCGCCCCGGATGCCGACGCCAGTTACCGGGTCGATGACAGCACGGCGTTGTTCTACGCCTTGCTGGAGAGCGACAAGGTGGAGCAGGCCCGTGAAGTGGCCAACAATTTGGCCAAGGAGCAGCAACCCCGCGTCGAACTCAAGGGCCTGCCCATCGGCAACCCGAATGACAACTGGATGGACGCCCAACAACTGGCCGCCCAGGCCGGCACCTATGGCGCCGACCTGCCCGCCAGCGAAGCGGGGCTGGAGGCGCTGGTGCAAAAGGCCCCGGGTAACGTTGGCCTGCGCCTGGCCCAGGCCGACATGTACCGCGCCCGCGATTGGCCACGGCGCGCCGAAGGTGTGCTCAAGGAAACCGAAGCCCAGGCCCCGCGCGATATCGGCCTGGAAGTGAACCAGGCCTACACCGCCATGGACCTGCAGGAGTGGCGCCAACTCGACCTGCTCACCGATGACGTGCTCGCCCGCAACCCGGACAACCGCCAGGTGCAACGCCTCAGCCGTCTGCGCGACGTGCACGACATGGCTGAGCTGCGTGTCGAGGCCTACACCGGCAAAAGCTTCGGCGGCGGCAACAATGGCGATGCGGGCGCCGTCTCGGGCAGCCGCGACTGGGGCATCGAAAGCCGGATCTACACGCCGCCCATCGACGAAGACTGGCGCCTGTTCGCCGGCGCCGGTTATGCCCGTGCCGATTTCGAAGAAGGCACCGGCCAGCACCGTTGGCAGACGGTGGGCGTGGAGCGGCGCACCCGCGACATGACCATTGAAGCCGAGGTGTCCAACCACTCCTATGGCGATGGCTCCAAACAAGGCGCTGCGGTGTCGATTGCCCGCGACATCAACGACAACTGGCAATACGGCGGCAGCCTTGGCTACCTGCTGTCCACCACACCGCTGCGGGCGTTGAATGACGGTGTCACGGCCAACGGCGGCAGCGCTTTCATCCGCTGGCGCGCCAACGAAAGCCGCGAGTGGAAACTGACCCTCAGCCCCTCCCATTTCAGTGACGGCAACGACCGCTTCGAAGCCCTGCTCAGTGGCCGCGAGGGCCTCTACAGCTCGCCGAAAGTCCAGGTGGACCTGGGCCTGGAAGTGGGGGCTAGCCGCAACAGCAAGGAAGACACGGTGTACTTCAATCCGAAGTCGGACTTCACCGTGCTGCCCGTGATCAACGTCAACCATGTGCTTTATCACCGCTACGAGACCCAGTGGAGTCAGCAGTTCCAGATCGGCGCGGGGACGTATAGCCAGCAGGATTACTCCACGGGCGGCATTGGCCTGGTGGGCTACGGCCAGCGCTTCCGGTGGAACGATGTACTGGAAGCCGGCGCCAACCTGAGCCTGATCAGCCGACCCTACGACGGTGATCGCGAACGCGATCTGCGCCTGCTCGTCGACCTCACTTACCGTTTCTAGAAGAGCCTGACCATGACCGTCCTCAGCCGTTGCTTGTTGATTCTGGGCGTATTGCTGGCCAGTGCCTGTGCCCAGCAGCCCGCGCCTTTCACGCCTCCCGCCGAGCGGCCCACACCGGCCAACGAACTGGCGTGGCCGAAAAACCATTTCCTGGGCATTGCCTACCACGACGTCGAGGATCGCGACCCCGATCAGGCGGTGGTAGCGGTGCGCACCGAGCGTCTGATCGAGCAACTGGCCTGGTTGCGCGAAAACGGCTACCAGGCGGTCAGCGTCGACCAGATCCTGGCGGCCCGCAACGGTGGTCCGGCGCTGCCGCCCAAAGCCATCATGCTCAGCTTCGACGACGGCTATTCGAGCTTCTACACCCGGGTGATGCCGATCCTGCGCGCCTACCACTGGCCGGCCTTGCTGGCGCCGGTGGGGTACTGGATCGACACGCCCCTGAACAAACCCGTGGACTTCGCCGGCCAGCCTCGGCCCCGTGGCGAGTTCCTGACCTGGCAGCAGATCCGCGAGGTGTCTCAGTCGGGCCTGGTGGAAATCGCCGCGCACACCGATGCCAGTCACACCGGCATCCTGGCCAACCCCCAGGGCAACCTGGAACCGGCGGCGACGTCGCTGCGGTTTGACCCGGCCACGGGGCGCTATGAAAGCCAGGCCCAGTTCGATGCGCGGATGCGTGCCGATGTGGTGGCGATCACTCAAAAAATCCAGAACGTCACTGGCAAGAAACCCCGCGTGTGGGTATGGCCTTACGGCGCCGCCAAGGGCACGTCGCTGGCGATCGTGGGCGAGCAGGGCTACCAGATGGCCCTGACCCTGGAAGACGGCCTCGACAGTTCCAGTGACCTGATGAACAGCCCACGCTTCCTGGTGGCCTCCGACCCGGATGGCGAGCATTTCGCCAACAGCATGGTGGTGGTACAGGCCAAGGCCCCGTTGCGCGTGCTGCATGTGGACCTGGACAACGTCTACGATCCGGACCCGGCCCAACAGGCGCGCAACCTGGACGTACTGGTGCAGCGCGTGGTGGACATGGGCGCGGGCACCGTGTTCCTGCAAGCCTTCGCCGACCCCAAGGGGGATGGCCTGGTGCATGAACTGTACTTCCCCAACCGCCATCTGCCGGTACGCGCCGACCTGTTCAACCGCGTCTCCTGGCAATTGCACACCCGCGCCCATGCTGCGGTGTATGCCTGGATGCCGGTGCTCAGTTTCGCCCTCGACCCCAAGCTGCCACGCGTGACGCGCTGGGACCCGCAGACCGGCCAGGTCGGCCTCGACCCGGACCAGTACAAACGCCTGTCACCGTTTGATCCGCAGGTGCGCAAGATCATCGGCGAGATCTACGAGGACCTGGCCCGCAACAACGCCATCGACGGAGTGCTGTACCACGACGATGCGGTGTTCAATGACTTTGAAGATGCCAGCCCGGCGGCGCTCAAGGCCTATGCCGCCAACGGCCTGCCGAGCACCATCGAGGCCCTGCGCGCTGACCCGGCCGTGATGCAACGCTGGACCCGCTTCAAGAGTCGCTACCTGATCGACTTCACCAATGAGCTGACCGCCAAGGTCCGCGCCATCGGTGGGCCGCAGGTGCAGACGGCGCGCAATATCTTCGCCGAGCCGATGCTCAACCCCGGCAGCGAAACCTGGTTCGCGCAGAACCTGGATGATTTCCTCCAGACCTACGACTGGACCGCGCCCATGGCCATGCCGCTGATGGAAGGTCAGGAGTACAGCAACTCCAATGCCTGGCTGGAGCGCCTGGTGGCGACGGTCAAACAGCGTCCGGGCGCGATGGAACGTACGGTCTTCGAACTGCAAGCCAAAGACTGGCGGACCCAAGCGGCGCCGGATATCGATGCCAGGCAAATGGCTGAATGGATGGGTGTGCTCAAACGCCAGGGGGTCAGGAGTTTCGGCTACTACCCGGATAACTTCCTGGAAAATTCCCCGGACCTGAAGACAGTGCGTCCGGCCCTTTCCAACCAATGGAACCCATGACCATGTTCGACAGAATCCTGGCTTTATTCGTGTTGGCCCTGGTGTTGGGTGTGCCGCTGGGCCTGATCTTCCTGGTGACCGGGCAGTTCCTGATGGACTTCGTGTTTTTCTACCCGTTGTTCATGTCGGCGCTGTGGATTGCCGGTGGCCTGTACTTCTGGCTGCACTGGGAGCGCCACTGGCCCTGGAAAGAAGACACCCCGGCGCCGACCCTGGCCGGCAACCCGCTGATCTCGATCATCATCCCTTGCTACAACGAGGGCGATAACGCCGCCGACACCATCCATGCAGCGCTGGGCCAGCTGTACCCGAACGTCGAAGTGATCGCGGTGAACGACGGCTCCAAGGACAACACCGCTGCGGTACTCGATGCCCTGGCGTTGGAGAATCCGCGCCTGCGCGTGTTGCACCTGGCGCAGAACCAGGGCAAGGCGGTAGCCCTGCGCATGGGCGCGGTGGCGGCGCGCAGCGAGTACCTGGTGTGCATCGATGGCGATGCGTTGCTGGATAAAAACGCGGCGGCTTATATGGTCGCGCCGATGCTCGATAACCCGCGCCTCGGCGCCGTGACCGGCAACCCGCGCATCCGCACGCGCTCGACCCTGATCGGCCGGGTGCAGGTGGGTGAATTCTCGTCGATCATCGGCTTGATCAAGCGTACCCAGCGGGTGTTCGGGCGGATCTTCACGGTGTCCGGTGTGGTGGTGGCGTTCCGTAAAAAGGCGCTGGACCGCATCGACTACTGGAGCACCGACATGATCACCGAGGACATCGATGTCAGTTGGAAGCTGCAGCTCGATCACTGGGCGATCTTCTATGAGCCGCGCGCCCTGTGCTGGATCCTGATGCCGGAAACCGTCGGCGGCCTGTGGAAACAGCGCCTGCGCTGGGCCCAGGGCGGCGCCGAAGTGCTGTTCAAGAACATTCGCGGTATCTGGCAGTGGCGTCACCGTTACCTGTGGCCGCTGCTGTTCGAATACTGCCTGTCCACCGGGTGGGCCTTCACGTTCCTGCTGTCGGTGATTTTCTGGGGCGTGGGCAAATTCATCCCGCTGCCCCAGGCGATTGCCGTGGACTCGCTGGTGCCGCCGGCGTTCACCGGTTTGGTGTTGGCGATGGTGTGCCTGGTGCAGTTCGCGGTGAGCATCCTGATTGACCGGCGTTACGAAAAGGACCTGTGGAAAACCCTGTTCTGGACCGTGTGGTATCCGATGGTGTTCTGGCTGGTCAGCCTGTTTACTACCCTGGTCAGTTTTCCCAAGGTGCTGTTCAACCAGCATCAGAAACGCGCGCGCTGGGTCAGCCCCGACCGTGGCATCAAACCTGCTGAAGAGGACGCGTGATCATGAAACTGGTCAGAACTCGCCAACGTAAGGTGATGTGGCTCATCGACGTGCTGTTGACCCTGATGGCCTGGGCCGGGCTCATCTGGCTGCTGGTACGCGGGATCGGTTCGATGCTGGAAACCCATGGTGGCCCGCGCATCGAAGCGCCGATCTTCGCCGCGCTCAATACCCTGCAGGTGTACCTGTGGATCGCGCTGCTCAACGCCGTGATCCTGGTGAGCTGGGCGCGCTACCAGCAACGCCGGGGACGCAAGTTCGCCCAGCGGCGTGCCGAGGCCAAGGCGCTCAGCGACAAGCACCTGAGTGAAAGCTTCAGCCTGGGTGAGGGCGACCTTGAACAACTGCGCCGCCCGGGTGTGCTGGTCATCCACAACGACGAGGAGGGCGGTGTGGCGGAGGTGAAATCCCATGTGTCCCGCGACGTGGAGAAGCCCGGTTTGACACTGGTCCCAGGCCCGGATCGCAACAAGGATGCCAGCTAAGGCGGGCTTGCGCCCCCAGCCCTGACCGTCGAAAGGCGGGTCAGCCTTTCAGGCCCACCAAGGGCGTCTCAATCGATAGCTGCTGCGAAAGCGCGCGTAGGCGGTTTTGGCCTGGATGATATCCTCGGCCTTCACCTCCCCGTGGGTGTGGATCAGCAGGTCGGCCTGGCCGTTTCCGGTGAGGTCGATGGACAGGCTGCCGCGCCCTGTACTTGCGTCAAAGGCCAGCACACTGTCACCGGCCTTGCCGCTCAGTGCTTGAGTGAAGGTGAGGGTGGACGTATTGGCGCGCTGCATCGCGCCTGACACATCGATCTTGTCGGTGCCGCTGGTGAAGTCCATGAGGGTGTCGGGCTTGTCGGGCGTCGAGTCGCTGGCCTGTTCATAGATGAAGGTGTCGGCGCCGCCGCCGCCGCGTAATCGATCGGCGCCGCCACCGCCCGTTAGCCGGTTATTCGCTTCATTGCCGATCAGCGCGTCGTTGCCTTTGCCGCCGATTGCGTTTTCCAGCGTCACGCCCCTGGCGATGGATACATTCCCTTCAAGCCCGCCCACGTCGGAGAACGAGCCGGCCCTCAGGTTGATGGTCTGGTTGGCGTGGTAGCCGGAGAAGTCCAGGGTGTCGTTGCCGCCGCCGTCCCACACGCAAAAGAATGCCCGGTCCTGGCGGCTTTTGAGCGAGAGAAAGTCACGCTCGGTATTGGAATTGAAGCCGTAAGTGGTGTCGCCGTTGCGGGTTTGCTTGTTGATGCCGTACAGCCGCTGGATGGCGGCGATGTCATCCATCATTGGGGCGTCGGGTTTTGCCCAGCCATTCCCGCACTTTTTGCCGCTGACCTCAGGATTGAAATAGCTCATGACGGTATGTGCGACGGAGTCCTGGGCATAGACGCGGGCGTTATCGTTAGCCCGACCATCGTAGTGTCCCGGGTGAGCCAGGCCCAGGGAATGGCCGATTTCATGGGCCATGTCGTGGCGGGTGACGCGGTTGGGGTTGTAGACGGTATCGCCGGCGTCAGGGTGTTTGCCCGGCCCATTTCCGTAGGCAGAATGCACCCAGTTGGAAATACCGAATGACAGACGGCCTTCACCGCGCCCATTCCCTTCATTGAATTCAAGGTTGGCCACGTCCGCCCATGACTGCATCGTCAGGCGCGCCTGCCGTTGCTGTTCAGGATTGAAACCGCCGTTGCGGAACGAGTAAGCAATGCTCGTTTTGCCGTCACCATTGTGGTCCTGCCATTTGGTGCGTGACGGCGAGAGCTGCCTGATTGCGCCCTCTTCATCGAAGGACCTGCGGTTGGCTTTGGTGATGTGCGGGTCGTCGGGGCGCAGGGTGATGTCTCGGCCGTCCCAGTTGCGCACTGCCGGTTGATCGGCACTGATGTCCCTTTTAAATCGCTCGGCTATAGGTTGAGCGAGCGGGCGAACAAAGGGGTGGCTGATAAACGGCTGAATAAAGGGCCGGAAGACCGGATGGCTGATAAACGGTCGGATGAAGGGTTGCAGGATGGGCAGAAACGGCGTGAAGGCCCGAAAGGGTATGAACATACGAGGATTGTCCTGTTGTTTTTAGCGTGGCATTCCTTGTGTTGGTGTCGTGCAGGCAAGCTCCGTTTGCAGGGTTGAAAGGCTGGCATCCCGAGCTTCGGGCCTGCAACGACAGAGGTTTTTCAGGCAAAAACCGGCAGGGTGTGGAAATTTTTTGATGTGACGCTGGAATGTTCATCGCGTGGCCGCTTCCTCCAACGGCTGTGTATTGAGCGGTAGTGCCAGGCGCTCATGAAATATGGGCTTGCTTATGTTTTGAAAGGTTCTTTCTTCTGTCCGACAGTGCCTGAGCTTTTCTCGGACATTGACCAGAAAAAATCCACGCGGTTAACCCGCCGTCTTAGCGTCCTCCGTCTGAACCCATGAACAGACTCTTCATTCACGAGGTTCAGCCCATGTCCCGTTCCTTGCTCTTTCTGCGTCCTGCCGTCCAGGGCTTTGCCGTTAGTTTGCTCGTGGCGCTCACCGGTTGCGGGCTGTCATCTTCCCGCGATGTAGCCAAGCCCGCCGAACCGGCCCCTGCCGCGCCTCTCTACGAACTCAGCAGCGTGCCAGTGCAAGGCGCACTGGCCAAGCGCACGGCGATGCCTGCACCGATGACCGCGCGCCTGATGGCGCAGGACTCGGTGGCGATGGACTATCGCAGCGAACCTCGCGAGCAATACGAAAACCTGCCGGACAACCCGGTTCATCGCGTTGCCGAAACGCCGGTGTCGACCTTCAGCGTGGATGTCGACACCGGCAGCTACGCCAACGTCAGACGCTTCCTCAACCAAGGCAGCCTGCCGCCTGACGGTGCTGTGCGACTGGAGGAAATGGTCAACTACTTTCCCTACCACTACGCATTGCCCACCGACGGCTCGCCCTTTGGCGTGACCACCGAAGTCGCCGCCACGCCCTGGAACCCGCACACCCGGCTGCTGCGCATTGGCATCAAGGCTTCCGACCGTGCCGTGGCCGACCTGGCACCGGCCAATCTGGTGTTCCTGGTGGATGTGTCCGGCTCCATGGATCGTCGCGAAGGCTTGCCGCTGGTGAAAAGCACCCTGAAATTGCTGGTGGATCAACTGCGCGACCAGGACCGCGTGTCGCTGGTGGTGTACGCCGGCGAATCGCGGGTAGTGCTCAAACCCACCTCGGGTCGCGAAAAGGCCGTGATCCGCAACGCCATCGATCAACTGACCGCCGGCGGTGCCACAGCGGGTGCGTCCGGTATCGAACTGGCCTATCAGATGGCACGCGAAGGGTTTATCGACAAGGGCATCAACCGCATTCTGCTGGCCACCGACGGCGACTTCAACGTGGGGGTCAGCGACTTCGACAGCCTCAAGCAGATGGCCGCCCGGCAGCGCAAAAGCGGGGTTTCCCTGACCACCCTCGGGTTTGGCGTGGACAACTACAACGAACACCTGATGGAGCAACTGGCTGACGCGGGGGACGGCAACTACGCCTACATCGACAACCTGCGTGAGGCGCGAAAAGTGCTGGTGGACCAGTTGAGTTCGACCCTGGCGGTGGTGGCGCGGGATGTAAAGTTGCAGGTGGAATTCAACCCCGCCCAGGTCAGCGAGTACCGTTTGCTCGGCTATGAAAACCGCGCCTTGAAGCGTGAGGATTTCAACAACGACAAGGTCGACGCCGGTGAAATCGGCGCGGGCCATACGGTGACGGCGCTGTACGAAATTGTTCCGAAAGGCGAGCCGGGCTGGCTGGAGCCGCTGCGTTATGCCACGGCACCTTCAGCGGACCGCAAGGTCAATGAGCTGGCCCTGTTGCGTGTGCGCTACAAACCTGCGGTGGGCGGGGACAGTCGCTTGATCGAGCGCCCCATCGGCAATGCCGTCGCCCGGGCCAGCGACGACTTGCGTTTCTCTGCCGCGGTGGCCGCGTTTGCCCAGCAGCTCAAGGGGGATGGCCGCTACACTGGCAGCATGACCTTGCAAGACACCGCCGCGCTGGCGCGCTCGGCCCGTGGGGATGACCCGTTCGGGCTGCGCAATGAGTTCGTGCAACTGGTGGAGCTGGCGCAGAGTCTCAAGACACCGGCCACACACTGAACAAGGAGTTTGCCATCGATATGCCCGCTCCAGACGTTTCACCCAGCGACGAGGCGTTGCTGGCCCGCTACCGAACCGGCGATGGTGCTGCGTTCGAAGCCTTGTATGCGCGGCATCGCCAGGGCCTGTACCGGTTTCTGGTGTCCTTGAGCAACAAGGCCGAACTCGCTGAGGAGGTGTATCAGGAAACCTGGCTCAGCCTGATCCGCAGCAGCACCCAGCCACAGGGGCGCGCGAGTTTTCGCACATGGTTGTTCCAGATTGCCCGCAACCGTCTGATCGATCACTGGCGCAAGCATGGCGTGCATAACCCGCTGCACGACAGCTACGATGAGCACCTGCACGCCCAGGCCGACGATACGGCGAGCCCCGAACAGCAACTGAGCCTGAGCCGCGACCAGGCGCGGCTCGAGGCCGCGCTGCAGGACTTGCCCGAGGACCAGCGCGAAGTCTTCCTGTTGCGCTTGCACGGCGACCTTGAAGTCCCGCAAATCGCGGCGCTCACCGGCGCCCCGCTGGAAACCGTCAAAAGCCGCCTGCGTTACGCCCAGCAGAAACTGCGCCGCCTGCTGGCCGAGGAGATACCCGCATGACCGACTCCCGACACATCCCCGATTCCGACGACTTGCTGATCGAGCATTTCCGTCAACACAGCACCGGCGAGCCGCCCGCGTCCCTCGACGCCTTCATCCTCGCCACCGCCCGCCGCGAAGCCCCGGCGCCGCAACCCAGCCTGTGGCAACGCTGGCTGCAAGCCTGCCAGCGCCCGCGCTGGCAAATGGCATTCGCCACCGTGGCCGGCCTGGCGCTGATGATCGGCGTGGTCATGCGCTCGCCCGTGCCACAACCGGAAATCTCCACCGCGACCTTCTCCGCGCTGCGCGAAGACGTCGCCCGGCCCGCTCCACCCCCGATGTCCGCCCCTGCCCCGGTCGCCCGGCTGGCCGTCGCACCCAAGGCCGAAAGCGCACCGGCCCAGGCGCAGATCATGGGGTCGCTGGCGGACGAGTCCGCCGCCAAAGCCAGCAAACGCGCCCCACCGGTGCTGCCTTCACTGGAGCAGGGGTTGCAGGAGATTGTGAGACTGCGGGAAGCCGGCCAGGCCCGACAGGCGGACGAGCAACTGCTGGAGTTGTACAAACGCTTCCCGCAGGAAGACTTGCCCGCACTGCTGGAAGCCTTGCACAAACCCTGACCCCGCGCGCTGCGTTACCCACATGCAAACAAAAACGCCCCAAGTCTTTCGACTTGGGGCGTTTTTGTGTGTATCTGGTGCACCCGGCGGGATTCGAACCCACGACTGATGGCACGCTCATTTCTGCGGCGTCAACGCTGGATACTTGGGGCAGTGTCACACCTAGGTGAGGCGGTTGATGTCACCCTACGTTATCCAGCGAGCCGGAATGATGCAAGCCGAATCAGACGGTGCGGCGGCGAAGCATAGGAGCTTTCATAGAGGAATGGCCGAAACCAGCTTCAGCTTCAGTTCCTCAGAGAAATCTTCCTCATAAATCATTGAGGTTAGTAGTTCGTGTAGGAGGTCCCTGTTAACGACATTGTCCGCAACCCACACAGCAATGTTTTCCATCTTGGAAATGAAGTCAGGTACGACATATCCGTATCCGTTAAGTTTTAGTAGGTATGCACCTAGTGCGATTGATGATCGCTTGTTTCCATCATTGAATGCATGGTTTTTATTTATCGAATAAACAAGAAATGTAAGTTTTTCTTCGATGGAGGGGTAGTAGTCATCATTCTGCACGTGTTCGAGTGGGCTTTCCAAGTTGCCAATATTGAATATTCCCGGCCTTCCTCCTGAATTTAAAATTATCCAGTCATGGACCTCGATTGCGTGGTTGACATCAAAATACAGGAACATGGGTTTTCCCGCTATCGATCTTTCAGTCGTTTAAATACTGCTAGCAGCTCTGGGTCGGAAAGTCGCTCTTCTAGAGACTTGCTAGTCTCGCCGAGAAACCTCTCAAAGTCTCCTTCAGGTACCGCTTGAATATAGGCCTCCAGCTTTTCATGGAGCGCTTCTCTGAAGCAAAGATCTCGGCTGGCCATTTTAGTGCGGGCTTCGTTCAAGACCGGCCTCAAATATGGGCTGTTTTCAGCATTTTTAATCAAGGTGTCCAGATCAGAGGGTTTTAGCTTTCGTTGGTGCTGAACGTAGAAATTTTTCATGTCACTAGCTAAACCACTCTCGAAGCTAGCAATGGCGCGAATGACCTCCGCATACAAAGTTTCACGCATGTTGTCTTTTTCGGCGAGCTTTAATACTTTTTTATATTCTGCAGCGTTTTCATGGAATATCGCTTGGTATATTTTGTTCGTGTACAAACCGAACTTAACAGGACCCATGTCTAAATATTGCCCAAGCGCGTTAGTGAACTCTGCTCGATGACTGTGTTCTTGATAGGCGGCAGGAAGGTAATCTTGATCTCGTTGATTGATAAATTTTGTATGGCCACCTGAGCGCTCCGCCATAACGTCAATCACAATGTCAAGGACCCTTGAGCGGATGATTTTTGCTTGCTCGCTTTCGGTCAATAGCATTGCCAAATTTAACAGTGACCGGAATGTGAACAATCCCAGAATGCTAGTTTTGGTACCCTCGCTGATGAGGGTACCATAAGCTAACTCTTTGAAATCCTTGAGATTTTTTCCCTTTATAAGGCGGTAGCCATTTGCCTTCAGCTCGTCTGCATGGCCTGTTATGTAGCGCTCGATGGTGGCTTCACTGATGTCGAAAAGCTCAATCAACTGTTGCTTCGTGAAAACAGTTTCTCCATCGTAGCTAACTCCTCCAAGGGCGAGATGGCGCTCCGCGTGTTCGAGCGCGTATCGATTGTTCAACACGTTTTGCCTTTCTTTGGCTGAAGTAGTTAAATCTGTAGCCATGAGATCCCTTTGAAATCAGTATTTTATGGCGTTAGGGTGGAGAGCGCTTTGGCTGGGTCGCGTTTTATGGAGCTTGGTTTGAGGTTAGCCTAGCGTTCACAGGCGCGGACATACTCAGAGTATACAGCTCAGAAAGCCTCCTTCGGACGAGTTCTCAAGCATCACGGGTGATCTCGTGGTAGGGCTTCGAGCATAAAGCAAGCAGAGTTAGGCACCAGCCAGCACCGGATTGATCTGCGCTGCCTATCATTGGCCGAGGGCTATCAGCTATTGAGCCAATCACTGACGCCCTCATAGAAAGCTCTGGCCTCCTGAGCGACCTCTTGAGTAACGTAGTCCGGGCGGCTTTTCCGCTTTCGCTCAGCTTCGAGTCTACTAGCGGTGATGCCGTACTCCTTGATGCAGTAGGCAGCCCACCAGTGAGCGCTCCGGGGCTTTTCTATGTGAACAGCAAGGTTCTTGTAGCGTTGTCTGTAACCATTCGGGCTGGCCTGCTTTGGGTGGGCAGTCATCGGTTGCTACGGGTGGCTGATCGAGGCCGCGCAACTACACGCAGAGCGCCCGCTACCTCTTCTGCTCCACCTAAATCATGCCAGCTTGGCAGCCAATTCCTCCGCAGTGATGTTGTAGTACCGCTTCAGCATGTTCACCTCACGGTGCCCAGTCACGCTGGCTAACTCGATGAGGTTTGGCAGTTTGGTGGCAAGCCGACAAGTAGCCTAGTGCCGAAGGTCATGAAAACGTAGGTCCAGCAGGAAATTCTCTTGGGGCACCACGCCAGCTTGATCGCAGTCTGCCAAGTACTTTGCCCGCGCACGCACCAGACCTCTTACGAACGCCTTTTTGAGAGCATCAGCGGTTGTGGGAAGACCCGGCCGCACAGGGAGCGCGGTAGTCCTCTCAACAGTTGGATGGCGTTCGGTGAGAGCGGAACCGTCCTCGGCAATCCATTCTTGGTCGTTGGCAAATGAGCGGTCCGGCGGTCCAGGTTCACGTGCTTCCAGCGCAGCTCGAAAATCTCGCCACGGCGCATGGCCGTTTCAATCGCCAGTTGGACAATAGGGCGTATCCAAGGATTGTGAGAGGCATCAGCATAAGTCCCGTCCGCACGACGTTCGCAAAGCTCCAACGCGCTGAGGATGTACTGCTCTTCAACTGGATCGAGCCGCCGTGAGCGTTCGTCGTTGTAGCTTGGGCGGCTAACCATTCGCACCGGGTTCTCCGCAAGATGAATACCCCACTCGCGGCGGGCGACCTCGATCACGCATTGGAACAAAGCCAGCTCACGCTTCACCGTGTTTCCCTTGCGGATCTTCAAGCGTTCATCATGGTAGCGGGCAAAGTCGGAAGAGGTGAGGGTCGCGACGATACGCGTTGCCAGCGGATGGCGCTTGAGTGCTTCGAGTCGTTTAATTTCCGAGTACGCACCTTTGTGCTTCGGAGCAATCTCAGAGATATAGCGATCAATGATTTGGTGAAAGGCAGTGCGTTCAGCCTCGACCCGAGACACAAAAATACCCCGGTCGATTTCGCTTTCGATCATGCGTGCCCAGGCTTGGGCATCGGATTTGGTTTCGAAGGTTTTTCGCTGGGCTGGATAGCCCTTACGGCGAATTTGCGCTTCCCACTGATACTCGCCGCGATTCCTGATTGTTGCCATTTCGACCATTCCCGCCACTTTTGAGTGTGGCAAATTTGTGGCAAAAACGACTTTCAGGACTAGGACAGGTTTCTGTCAGGAGCGCTATCCCCTTGTAATACAAGGGAAAGAAGATGGTGCACCCGGCGGGATTCGAACCCACGACCCCTGCCTTCGGAGGGCAGTACTCTATCCAGCTGAGCTACGGATGCTTGTGCGGGCGACATCATACCCATGTCGGTTCAAGGCGTCCACGCTGGTGTTTTGTGTCGCCAATGCTGGTGTTTTCCCTGCATTCACAAGTCCGCCGGCCGGACGTCCCTTTGTTTGCTTTGCTCCGTTGGCTTTAAAGCGCCTCTCTGCGCCGTGCGCGCAGCATTTTCCCGTCAGACCAGGTGAACGCATGCATTCCAAAGGAACCGTGATGCTCGATCTCCCGTTGCGACAAACCCTGCTGGCCCGTTCCGATTTGTTTCGGGGTATGCCGGAACACCTGTTGCACCACGTCGCGACCCATATGGTGGAGCGCACGCTGGATGATCGTGAAATGCTCTATTTCAAGGACGACACCCTCGAATTCATCGCGCTGGTGGTGGAGGGGCGGATTTATTCGGTGATGCAGGGCCCCGATGGCCGGGAGCAGATTATCGGCAGCGTCGGTGCCGGGCAGGTGGTGGGGGAGACTGCCTTGATCAAGGGGCACGGGCGCGAGTCATCGACCTTTGCCAGCGGCCAGACGCGGTTGTTGCAGTTGGGCAGCCGCCATTTTGCTGCGTTGTTCGAGGAGCCGGTGTTTCTGCGGCGCCTGCTGATGTTGATGATGATGCGTCTGCTGCAAGTCATCGAGCTGCTGGAGTTGGTCAGCCTGCATCGGCTGGAGTCGCGGCTGGCACGGTTTCTGTTGGCGAACATGGACGATATCGACCTGGCCCTGGCCATGCCCAGCGTGTCGTTGCCGGCCAGCCAGGGGGTGCTGGCGTCCATGCTCAACACCAGTCGCCCCAAGCTGAACGTGCAGCTGCAACTGTGGCGCCGCAGTGGCCTGATCAGCGGCAACCTGGAGCGGATGGTGATCAATGACCTCGAGCATCTGCGGCGCAAGGCGTTTTCGTTGAATTAGTTCGTGCTGTGTTCCCCAGGTAACAGCGTTGCTTCGTTGAATCCTCTCAGACTGGCCCCTCATCAAAAATGCAAGGGAGTGCGCGTGATGGGGATGACTTTTCCGTTCGATAAAGTAGCGGTGGCCGACGACCAGTTGTTCGAAGCGAGTTGGCGTGCGGTACAGGGGGAACTCAAGCGCCGGGCCTTGCGGCGGGCCAAGGGGAACCAGGATCAGGGCCAGGAATGGCTGTCGGCGACGGCCATCAAGGCCCTGCTGTTTTTCCGGCGTTCGCCGGAGCGTATCCGTGATCCCCAGGGGTTTCTGTTTCTGGTACTCGACCACGTGTTCTTTGACAGCTTGCGGCGCAGCAAGCGCGAAGGGCGGGTGTTCGATGATTCGGTGGTGCTTGAGCACGATCACTTGGCCGAACTCGCGGCTCCCTGCGCCTCGGTGCTGGAGCGCGTGGAGCGTTATGAGCGACTGGAGCAGATCGAGGCGCACCTGGCGCAATTGCCGGTTTCACAGCAGCGCCTGTTTGAAATGCGCTTTGTGGATGAACTGCCTTACCCGCAAATCGCCGCTGAGTTGCAGGTGAAACTGCCGTTGGTGCGCAAGCGTGTGCAATTGCTGCGGATTGCCTTGCGCTGAACTTTATTCACAACGGTCGGCGGGGGGCGTTCAAGTTCTATGAGCACGCCACGCCGCCACTCAATACGCCCACGTCCGGGTGCACTTCATCAAGGAGAGATGTATGACAGAGGTCAACAGCCAGATCACCGACGCGGTCACCCAAACCAACGTCAAGGTGGTTGCGGAAGCGCCGGCCCAGGCCATTGCGTCGCTGTACCAGGTGGCCAGCAGCTCCGCCGGCCTGTCGTTGCAGAACGCGGTCAGCAGTCAGCAGGCGATGAATCAGATTTCCAACGCCGTGATCTCCAAGGCCGTCAGCCTGATCATGCAGATCGGCGAGAAGGGCTGATTCCGGGGGATAGACCATGTCGTGGTTCAGTAAAAAGAAACCCGCTACTTCGCCCGCCGCCGACGATGCTCCCACCGCTGCGGCCAGCCCGGCGGCACCCGCCCGGCCGTCGATCATGGAGCGGATGAACGAGCATGTGCTGGCCCAGGCCAGTACGCCACCCACCGACAGCACGGATGCACTCAACAGCCAGATCGTGCAGGCCGTGCAATTCACCAATGCCCAGACCGCGTCCTACGCGCCGTCCCAGATCGCCGTGCCCGCCGACATGATGATCAGCCAGGCCGCCGGTCTTGTGGCGCAGTCGGCGGCGAGCTACTTCGACGGCGTCAGCAAGATCGCCCTGGCCGCGCAGGCGGTATTGCTGGAGCAGATGACCAAAAACATCGTCGCCGACAAGCCCGTACAGGCGGCCGAAGACGCCTTGGGCGCGCTGGCCACCGACTTGCTGGTGGGGGCAGCCGCTGCGGTTGCCGCCGCTGCCGGGGCGATGGAGGCCGAGGCCGCAAGCGTGGCCATCGACAAGATCGACCAGAGCATCGCCAAGTACAGCAGCACCCTGGCCAATCGCGCGGCGCCCGCCGCCTGAGTTCACGCCTCACGGCCATGAGCATCGAGCGCCAGGGCCTCCTGGCGCTGTGCAAGAGCAACCGGAAAGCAACTTTTCTTTATTGAGGAGCGACATCATGCAGCCTGGAGATATTGTTTTTTCAGTGGCACAAGGGACCGATCCGTTATCCACCAGTGTTCCCCGTGCGTTCATTCGTGCCGGGCAATACGTCAAGGCCAAGGCGTTCGCGGAGGCTTCACCCAACGTCCCGGTGGTACACGCCGCGATTGCCATCGATGAGAACCGTGTCATCGAGAGTGTCGGCAGCGGCATCCAGGTGACGGACCTTTCCACGGAGACTCCGCCACGGGTCGCCATCGTGTTTTCCTGCGACGACGCCTTGCTGGCCGAAGGTGCCGCTACGGCTGCCGCGCAGTTCAACAGGGATGTGGTGGGCACCGATATCAAGGGCAGCTACAGCGTCTGGAAGGCGTTTCTGTCGCTGTTCCGCCGCTCCAGCTATTCGCCGGGCTTGCAAGCCCGAATCAACGAATCGGTGTCCATCGGCAATTCGTCGTTCTGCTCGCAGTTCGTGGCCAATGCCTACGAAGTCGGCAACCTGTACACCGACGCCAATCTGGTACCGCCGCCACCGCCGGTATTCGACATTCGCCCGACGGCGACCACGCCCTGGGATCTTGCTTCGTTCTGCGACGGCGACGGCAAGTTCTTCTTCGCCGGCTTTTGGCAGGACAGTGCCGAGGTGCGGCTTTAGCGGCCCGTCCATGGATCAGGAGACCGACATGGCCCAACCCGAGCAAAACCCCGTGGCGGATATCTATCGCCTGGCCGAAGCCCTCAACCTGCCGCTTTCCCCCGGCGACCGCCAAGTCCTGGAAGCCCTGCTGCGTAGCCAGCCGCACGGTATTTCCGGTACCACACAGGCGGTTATCGACCAGGCGCGTGAGCAGACTCGCCAACTGATCGATCAGGAGCGTACGCGGGCCAACGAGGTACTGGACCAGGCCAAGGCCAGTGAAAACGCACTGAAACAAAGCGCCGCGCAGCGCGAAGCCCTGATCCAGCAATGGCTCAAGGCACAGCAAGCGCAACCGCAAGCGCCAGGGGTGTCGACTGATATGAAGACGTTGATCCAGACGGAGGTCAAGGCGGCGATCGACGAGCAGCTCAACGGGCTGATCGCAAAGATCGAGGCGGCGCTGGGCCAGCCGGGCGGTAGTGGCAACGGCGGTTGAGCGGTCGTTGTTCACAGCCCGCCGGCTGCTACGTTCATTGATGAACACGGAATGCTCCGTGTACTAAATAAGGAAATTGATCATGGCAACTGTAAACGAGCAAATCACGGACGCGGTCACCCAGACCAACGTCAAGGTAGTGGCCGAATCGCCCGCCATGGCGATGAGCACCATCTACCAGTCGATGGCCCAGGCTACGGCGATCCTGTTCCAGAACGCGGTTTCGGCCCAGCAGCAACAAAACACGCTGGCCCAGGCCGCGACCAACCAGGGCGTGATGCAGATCTACAGCGTCGACACCACCGCGGGTGCCGCCGCTACCGAGAAGGTCGCCCAGGGCGGCGTCTCGGACAACCTCACCAGCCTGTTGACCGTGCTGAAGTCGTTCCAGCCTTGATCGGCTGAGCGTTGACGGATGTTGTTCTTTTATCGAAAACCAGGAGTTCCAACCATGAGTACAGTCAGCCCGCAAATCACCGACGCAGTCACCCAATCCAACGTCAAAGTGGTCGCCGAAGCTCCGGCCATTGCCATGGGGACGATCTACCAGTCCCTTGGCCAGGCCACGGCGATTCTGTTCCAGAACGCGGTTTCGGCCCAGCAACAGCAAAACACCCTGGCCCAGGCCGCGACCAACCAGGGCGTAATGCAGATCTACAGTGTCGACACCACCGCCGGTGCCGCCGCCACCGAGAAAGTCGCCCAGGGCGGCGTGGCCGACAACCTGACCAGCCTGTTGACCATCCTCAAATCGTTCCAGTCGTAACCCGCAGGTCCCCCAACACCCCCGTCGCCCACCCGGCGCCGGGGGTGTTGTCGTTTGTACGTTGATCCGAAAGACCAGACAAATGCGCCGTTTTCGTTCTTTTTTTCGAACAGACTATTGCCCTGCCCCCCCATTGATCCTAGGATTCGTTTGAGATTTCAAACGCTCTGTCTCCCGCGCGCTATTTATCGTCTTTCGCGTGCTGGGGCTGATTTCCCTGACGGCAGCCCACAAGGCGCCTTTCAACAACTCTAATTCGCTCCGCGTGCGCGCGGTGCTGTTAAGGAAACCCGACATGCAGCTCAAAGATACCCAGTTGTTCCGCCAGCAAGCCTTTATCGATGGCGCTTGGGTCGATGCAGACAATGGTCAGACCATCAAGGTCAACAACCCGGCCACGGGCGAAATTCTCGGCACCGTGCCGAAGATGGGCGCTGCCGAAACCCGCCGCGCCATCGAAGCCGCCGACAAGGCCCTGCCGGCCTGGCGCGCGCTGACTGCCAAAGAACGCGCCACCAAGCTGCGCCGCTGGTTCGAACTGCTGATCGAAAACCAGGACGACCTCGGCCGCCTGATGACCCTCGAACAAGGCAAGCCGCTGGCCGAAGCCAAGGGCGAAATCGCTTACGCCGCCTCCTTCATCGAATGGTTCGCCGAAGAAGCCAAGCGCATCTACGGTGACGTGATCCCCGGCCATCAGCCCGACAAGCGCCTGATCGTGATCAAGCAGCCCATCGGCGTGACCGCCGCCATCACCCCGTGGAACTTCCCTGCGGCGATGATCACCCGCAAAGCCGGCCCGGCCCTGGCCGCCGGTTGCACCATGGTCATCAAGCCGGCCTCGCAAACCCCGTTCTCGGCCCTGGCCCTGGTTGAGCTGGCTCACCGTGCCGGTATCCCGAAAGGCGTGCTGAGCGTGGTCACCGGCAGCGCCGGCGACATCGGCGGCGAGCTGACCAGCAACCCGACCGTGCGCAAATTGTCCTTTACCGGCTCCACCGAAATCGGTCGTCAGCTGATGGCCGAATGCGCCAAGGACATCAAGAAAGTCTCCCTGGAACTGGGCGGCAACGCGCCGTTCATCGTGTTCGACGACGCCGATCTGGATAAGGCCGTCGAAGGCGCGATCATCTCCAAGTACCGCAACAACGGCCAGACCTGCGTCTGCGCCAACCGTTTGTACATCCAGGACTCGGTGTACGACGCGTTCGCCGAAAAACTCAAGGTGGCGGTGGCCAAGCTCAAAATCGGCAACGGTCTGGAAGAAGGCACCACCACCGGCCCGCTGATCGACGAAAAAGCCTTGGCCAAGGTCCAGGAGCACATCAACGACGCGGTGAACAAGGGCGCCAAGCTGCTGACCGGCGGCAAGCTCATCGAGGGCAACTTCTTCGAACCGACTATCCTGGTGGACGTACCCAAAGACGCCGCCGTGGCCAAGGAAGAAACGTTCGGCCCGCTGGCGCCGCTGTTCCGCTTCAAAGACGAAGCCGAAGTGATCGCCATGTCCAACGACACCGAATTCGGTCTGGCCTCGTACTTCTATGCGCGTGACCTGGGCCGTGTGTTCCGTGTGGCCGAGGCCCTGGAATACGGTATGGTCGGCGTCAACACCGGGCTGATCTCCAACGAAGTGGCGCCGTTCGGCGGTATCAAGGCCTCGGGCCTGGGCCGTGAAGGCTCCAAGTACGGGATCGAGGATTACCTGGAAATCAAATACCTCTGCCTGGGCATCTAAGGTCCGGCGGAGCAGGCGGTAAACGCAAAGGGCACGAGAGCGCTGACCCTTTGCGTGTTTTACGTTCGTTATTCGCAGTGGCCGGGAAAGCTGTGGCAGTCGATCATCGCATGCTGCCGTAGTTGCCTCCCCGCCACGTATTCCTTGAGCAACGCCACCCGATGAGTGGCGAATGAGGACTTTATGAGCAAGACCAACGCTTCCCTGATGAAACGCCGCGAAGCCGCTGTACCCCGCGGTGTTGGCCAGATTCACCCGATCTTCGCCGACAGCGCGAAGAACGCCACCGTGACCGACGTTGAAGGTCGCGAGTTCATCGACTTCGCCGGCGGCATCGCCGTGCTGAACACCGGCCACGTGCACCCGAAAATCATCGCGGCCGTGACCGAGCAACTGAACAAGCTGACCCACACTTGCTTCCAGGTCCTGGCCTATGAGCCTTACGTGGAACTGTGCGAAAAAGTGAACGCCAAGGTCCCTGGCGACTTCGCCAAGAAGACCTTGCTGGTCACCACCGGCTCCGAAGCCGTTGAAAACGCCGTGAAGATCGCCCGCGCCGCCACTGGTCGTGCCGGTGTGATCGCCTTCACCGGCGCTTATCACGGTCGCACCATGATGACCCTGGGCCTCACCGGTAAAGTCGTGCCTTACTCGGCCGGCATGGGCCTGATGCCCGGCGGCGTGTTCCGCGCGCTGTACCCGAACGAACTGCACGGTGTGAGCATCGACGACTCCATCGCCAGCATCGAACGCATCTTCAAGAACGATGCCGAGCCGCGTGACATCGCCGCCATCATCATCGAGCCGGTGCAGGGTGAAGGCGGTTTCTACGTCGCGCCCAAAGCCTTCATGAAGCGCCTGCGCGAACTGTGCGACAAGCACGGCATCCTGCTGATCGCCGACGAAGTGCAAACCGGTGCGGGCCGTACCGGCACCTTCTTCGCCATGGAACAGATGGGCGTTGCCGCCGACCTGACCACCTTCGCCAAATCCATCGCAGGCGGCTTCCCGCTGGCCGGTGTATGCGGCAAGGCCGAGTACATGGACGCCATTGCTCCGGGCGGCCTGGGCGGCACCTATGCCGGTAGTCCGATCGCTTGCGCAGCCGCGCTGGCGGTGATGGAAGTGTTCGAAGAAGAGCACCTGCTGGACCGCTGCAAGGCGGTTGGCGAGCGTCTCGTGACTGGCCTCAAGGCCATCCAGGCCAAGTACCCGATCATCGGCGAAGTGCGTGCCCTGGGCGCAATGATCGCAGTCGAGCTGTTCGACGACGGCGACACCCACAAGCCGAACGCGGCGGCCGTTGCTTCCGTGGTGGCCAAGGCGCGTGAGAAGGGCCTGATCCTGCTGAGCTGCGGCACCTACGGCAACGTATTGCGTGTGTTGGTCCCGCTGACCTCGCCGGACGAGCAACTGGACAAAGGCCTGGCGATCATCGAAGAGTGCTTCTCCGAGCTGTAAGCAGGCTGGTGTATCGACGGAAAAAACCCGCTTCGGCGGGTTTTTTTATGGGCGCTGCAGCACTTTCCAGCGTTGTTCATTGTACGTAGCCAGCCGCATTGTCTAAGGTTGCAAGCATTGCCCGATGGAGCGTGCAGGATGACTGCTGTTGATTTGCCGGCTGTACCCCGAGTGTTGATTGCCGAGGCGGACCCTTGGTCGCGGGATCTGCTCAAGCAAGTGTTGTTGAATGTGCGCTGTGATGCGCGGCTGGATGTGTGTGCCGATGGGCACCAGGCGGCCACGCTGTTGAAAGCCAAGACCTACGACCTGATCCTCGCGGACTGGGAACTGCCGGGCATCGATGGCCTGAACCTGCTGCGCACCCTGCGCCAGCAGCGTCGCTCTCCCGCGCTGCCGTTCATTCTGTTGAGCAGTCGCAACGACAGCGCCAGCGTGCGCGAAGCCTTGCCCCTGGCGCCCACGGCGTATCTCACCAAACCCTTGAACATGGAAGGCCTGACCCAGCGGCTGCAAGACCTGCTGCTCAACGAAGGCGAGACCGTGTATTGCGAAGTGCCGCCGCTGGCGCCCGGCATAACCCTGCCGGTGTTCCTCGAGCGCCGCCGCGAGGCCTCCGATGGCGCACCGTTGCGGGTCGATGTGAAAGCCGCCGTGCAACACAGCCTGGGGGCCGAGGGCCTGGACCTCAAGCGCCTCGAAGACCAGGTGCGCATGGACCCGCAAATCACCGCGGTGCTGATTGCCGCCGCCAACAGCGCCGGCCATCACGGCACACCGGTCCAGACCCTGCCGCAGGCGTTGCACAAGCTCGCCGCCGGGCAAAGCATGAACCTGATCCTCGGCCTGGCGCTGAAACACAACGTGGTCTTGGGCGATCCGGCCCTGGTGGCCTATGCCGAGCGTCACTGGCAGGTGTCCCAGGACACCGCCGACTACGCGCAGCGCCTGGCACGCATGCTGGATCTGGACCACGAGCGCTGCTACAGCGCCGGCATCCTGCATCGGCTGGGCGACCTGGCGCTGCTGCGTTGCCTGGAGGACTGGCGCCAGGGCGGCGGGGCGCTGGATGACGAAACGATCGGCGAATCCCTCTACACCTTTGGCGCCGCCTACGGTTCAGCGTTGCGTGCGCGTTGGCGTCTGCCGTTGGAGCTGCGTCAGTTGATCGCAGCGATCTATTCCCTGGAGGGCGGCGTGTATGCGCGGGATGCGCTGGTGGTGAACCTGGCCGCGCAGATGGCGCGTTTGACCGAGCATGAGGGGCTGGAGGCGCTGGCGGCGGGCAAGACGGCGCGACTGCTCAAGGTGGGCTTGTCGGAGCTCACGCGGGTGCGCAAGGCCTAGAAAGCGACAACGTCCAAATGTGGGAGCGGGCTTGCCCGCGAAAGCGCCGTGTCAGTCGATACATGTGTCGCTCAGCCACTGCTTTCGCGGGCAAGCCCGCTCCCACATGGTTTATGGTTTGCGGCAGATTTCAGCCCGCTATGACGCGGTTCTTGCCCTGGCGCTTGGCTTCGTACATCGCGGCGTCCGCCCGTGCGAACAGGCTGTCCAGGGTCGAGTCCTCTTCACGCAGGCTTGCCAGGCCCTGGCTGACCGTCACGGTGAACGCCTGGCCTTCGTAGCTGAAACCCAGTTCCTGAATCTCCCTGCCCAGGCGTTCGGCTACCTGCAAAGCCATTTCCGGCATGCAGCCTGGCAGTACGGCGGCGAATTCTTCGCCGCCAATGCGCCCGAACAGATCGCCACGGCGCAAAACCCCTCGACCGCTCTCGGCGATGCGTCGCAGCACCTGGTCGCCCTCCAGATGGCCGTAGGAGTCGTTGATGTCTTTGAAGTCATCGATGTCTAGCAGCAGGAAGGCCAACGGCGCGCCCTGGGCGCAGGCGGTATCGAACGCCTGGTTGGCGCACTCGAAAAAATGGCGGCGGTTACTGCTCTGGGTCAGCGCGTCGGTGGTGGCCAGGCGTTGTAGCTCAAGCTCAAGGGCTTTTTTCTCGGTGATGTCCTCGGCCATGCCCACCACGATCACCGGCTCACCGGGTGAGGCCTGTTGGTTGATGTAGCACTTGTCGCTCAGCCAGCGGATCTGTCCGTTGGCAGTGATGATGCGGTACTCGCGGTCTTCCACTGCGCCTTGTTCCAGCACGCGGGCCAGGCTGTGCTCGGCGTAGTCGAGGTCTTCGGGATGGATGCTGTTGCGCCATTCGCGATGGTCTGCCAGCAACAGGCCGGCGGGGCGTCCGAACACCCGCTCGTAAGCCGGGCTGACGTATAGCACGCGACGTGTATCCCAATCGATGGCCCAGAGCACGGCGTTCACACTAACCAGCAGCGAACTCAGCAGTTGCTCACGCTCACTCAGGCGCTCGACTTCACCCTGGGCATGCATCAGCGCCAGCAGGGTGGCCGCCGCTGCCGGGCGAGGATGCCCCACGGCAGGGGGTTCGGCTGAATAGGGGGTGTCATGGACCATCGGCACAACTCTCTCTGGGCGCGCCGCAGGATGGAACAGCGGTCGCTACAAGGGGCCACCATGATGGCGAAGTGTTCTTTGAGAGAGAGGAATCGCGGTGAAGTTCCGTCGACGGGCCGACTAAGAAATGACGTCAGAAAGCGGAGACAGGGAAAATTCGAGGGTATGCGGACTTGCCGAAGCAAGCCCGCACAGCTGTATCAGACCGCCGCAGGGCGCAGCGAATAGGTCTTCAATTGGTGGGCAAAATCCCGCAGGGACTGAATGCCGCTGGCCTCCGCTTCGTGCACCCATTCCTTGATGGCCGCCAGCATGTCATGGCCGTTGGCACTGGTCTTGAGCCAGATCTGTTGCAGGGCCAGGCGCTTTTCGTAGATTACTTTCAGGGCCTGGCTGTGTTCCAGCATGCCCTGGATGCGCAGATGGTGACGGTCATCCAGCAGGCTGGTTTCCCGCGACAGCAAGCGCTTGGCGCGATGGAACTGGTGGCGCACCGAGTGATCGACTTTCTCCAGCTCCTGCTTGACCAGCGGGCCGATCACCAGCTTGCGGTACTGGGCCATGATCTGGAAGCGGTTGTTGAGAATCGCCATGGCGGTGTCCATGTCCAGATGGCCCTTGCCTTCGACGCGGTGGGCAATCGGCGCCACACGCTGCACCTTGGCCAGGCGCAGGAAACTGAACACCTTGATCCACGCCCAGCCCATGTCGAACTCCCATTTTTTCACCGACAGCTTGGCGGAGTTGGGGTAGGTGTGATGGTTGTTATGCAGCTCTTCGCCGCCAACGATGATGCCCCACGGGATCAGGTTGGTCGCCGCGTCACGGCATTCGAAATTGCGATAGCCGAACGCATGCCCCAGGCCGTTGATCACGCCGGCGGCCCAGAACGGAATCCACATCATCTGGATGGCCCAGATGGTGATGCCGATGGTGCCGAACAGCAGCAGGTCGATCACGCCCATGATCGCCACGCCCAGCAGCGGGTAGGGCGTATAGAGTTTGCGCTCGATCCAGTCTTCGGGGCAGTTCTTGCCGTAGATGCGCAGGGTTTCCGGGTTCTCGGCCTCGGCGCGGTACAGTTCGGCGCCCTTGCGCATGACTGTGGAGAGGCCCTTGATCACCGGGCTGTGCGGGTCGTCGATGGTTTCGCACTTGGCGTGGTGTTTACGATGGATGGCGGTCCATTCGCGGGTGTTCTGGCCAGTGGTCAACCACAGCCAGAAGCGGAAGACGTGTTTGAGGCCACCGTTGAGCTCCAGGGAGCGGTGGGCCGAATAACGATGCAGATAAACCGTGACCGAAACGATGGTCACGTGGGTCATCAACAGAGTGACTGCCACCAGTTGCCAGGCCGACAAGTCAAGAAAACCGTTGTACCACATAGGCTGTATGGCCCTCAGATAAAGAAAAACAACGCACGCATTATCACTCAGCACACACAGAAAACCAGCCGACGTTTCAGATAGGAGTGACTGGATGTTTCTTAATCTATAATCCGCAGCCTTTGTAGGGCGATTCTGTGTTTTTGGTAAGGATTACTGACCGTATGCTGTTTTCGTACCGAGGTGCCCTGTGTGCGGGGCTGGTATACCTGCTGGTTTCGAGTGCCTGGATCGGGCTCACTGATCACGTATTGATCAAGTTTCTCGATGACCCGGCTCAACTGAACCGCTGGCTGCAGGTACGCAGCTATGCCTGGGTGGTCTTGAGCGCTGCGTTCATTTACCTGATTTGCGCCCGTTCTGCGCGGACCACCCGGTTGCAGCAACCCCTGAAGGAAAACCGCGAGCGTTTGCGCCAGGCCGCCGCCGTGTTCGACTGCACCCGCGAAGGGGTGTTGGTCACGGACGCCAACGGCCTGATCGTGCACGTCAACCGGGCCTTTATGGCGATCACCGGCTATCGGCGTGAAGACGTCATGGGCGAGCAGCCGAGCCTGTTCAAATCCGGGCGCCATTCGTCGCATTTTTACCAGCAGATGTTCCAGACCCTCGCGCGCGAGGGCGAGTGGAGCGGCGAGATCTGGAACCGGCGTAAAAGCGGCGAAATTTACCCGCAGTGGCAAACCATTCGCGCGATCCGGGATGATCAGGGGCAGATCAGCCACTACGTCGCCGTATTTTCCGACATCAGCGCCATCAAGGACTCCGAACACGAACTGGCTCGCCTGGCCCATCACGACCCACTGACTGACTTGCCCAACCGTCTGTTGTTCAGCGACCGCGCCGAGCAGGCACTGGCTTCCGCGCAAGTGCACAAGCGCGGTTGTGCCTTGCTGCTGCTGGACCTGGACCATTTCAAGATCATCAACGACAGCCTGGGCCATAACGTCGGCGACCAATTGCTCAAGGTCGTGGGTGAGCGGCTCAAGGGCCTGTTCGGTCCCGGCATGACCCTGGCGCGTTTGGGGGGGGATGAGTTCGCCGTGCTGGCGGAAAGCTGTTCGCAGGTGGCGCAAGCCGCGGCTCTGGCCCAGCGCATTCTGGAGGCGATGAAGCAGCCGTTCGTGTTTGAGGGCCACCAGCTGTTTATCAGCGCCAGCATTGGCATCAGCCTGTTCCCCAGCGATGCCCTGAGTGCCGAGCAATTGTTGCGCAACGCCGACTCCGCGCTGTTCAAAGCCAAGAGCGCCGGTCGCGAAGGCTACGCGCTGTACACCGAAGAACTTACCGCCCACGCCCAGCATCGCGTGGAAATCGCCAGTGAACTGCGCCGCGCCCTCGACCAGCATGAGCTGCGCCTTCATTACCAGCCCGTGTACGGCCTGGAGGGTAGCTGTGTGATCGGTGTCGAAGCGTTGGTGCGTTGGCAGCACCCGGAACGCGGGCTGGTGCCGCCCGGCGAATTTATTCCCATCGCCGAACGTACCGGGCTGATCGCCGATATCGACGCCTGGGTCATGGACCAGGCCTGCCGTCAGATGGTCCGGTGGCTGTCGGAGGGTGTGTCGTTGAGCTTTATCGCGGTGAATGTTTCCAGCCGTCTGTTCGCTCGGCGCGAATTGTACGAGCAAGTGGCGCAGGTGCTGCATGACACCGGCCTGGACCCTGCGTTTCTGGAACTGGAAGTCACCGAAAGTGCGGTAATGGATGACCCCGAGGTGGCGCTGGAGCAACTGCACCGCCTGCGCGAGCTGGGCTTGCGCCTGGCCATCGATGACTTTGGCACCGGCTATTCGTCCTTGTTGCGCCTCAAACGCCTGCCGGTGCAGAAACTCAAGATCGACCAGGGGTTCGTGGCCGGGTTGCCGTGGGATGAAGACGATGCCGCCATCGTGCGCGTAGTCATCGCCCTGGCCAAAAGCATGGGCATGCAGGTGCACGCCGAAGGCATCGAACAGCGGGAGCAGGCACTGTTCCTGCTGGACCACGGCTGCGACATGGGGCAGGGGTACTGGTTTGGTCGGCCGGTGCCGGCAGGGGACGTTGATTGGCTGCGAGCCCCCGCAATTCGGCAGGCATAACGCGGTCAACGTGGGAGCCGGGCTTGCCCGCGATGGCGGTCTTGCATTCGAAATATTGGGGGCCTGACACAACTCTATCGCGGGCAAGCCCGGCTCCCACAGGGTTCAGCAGCGTCCTGACAACAGTATTTTCATGCTTGAAACCCTTGCAACCCCACGCCCTGTCAGAAAATTCTTTCCAGTTATATAAACATTCTTAAATAGTATTTTTAAGAATATCCGCGCTTATCTACTATCGCCCTCACGCCGCAAGCAGTGCCGCCACTGCCGGGCACTATTCATTTCAGGAGCGAGACCATGAGCGCATCTCTACGTAGCGTCGACGGCCAGGACGAAGCAGCCATTTTGCGTGAGATCCAGAGCGCGTTGCGCGATCTGCGGTTTGGCGCGGTGGAAATCACTGTGCACAACGCTCAAGTGGTACAGATTGAACGCAAGGAAAAATTCCGTCTGCAGAACCCGGGCAACAAACCGAGCTAAGCAGCCACGGCGATAGACCCGCAACCATAAGAAAAAAGCCAACACCCCAGAATTTTCAGGAGCTTCTATGTCGTCGATTCGCCGTTACGCCCTGGCCGCCCTGGCCAGCGCCGTGTTTGCAGGTTCTGCCGTGGCCAAGGACTACGAGTTGCTCAACGTCTCGTACGACCCTACGCGTGAGCTGTACCAGGACTACAACGCTGAGTTCACCACGTTCTGGAAACAGTCCCACCCGGGCGACAACGTCAAGATCCAGCAATCCCACGGTGGCTCGGGCAAGCAAGGCCGCGCCGTGATCGACGGCCTGCGCGCCGACGTGGTCACCCTGGCCCTGGCCGGTGACATCGACGAAATCGCCAAACTGGGCAAGACCCTGCCGGAAAACTGGCAAACCCGCCTGCCGGACGCCAGCACCCCGTACACCTCGACCATCGTGTTCCTGGTGCGCAAGGGCAACCCTAAAGGCATCAAGGATTGGGGCGACCTGATCAAGAAAGACGTGTCCGTGATCACGCCCAACCCGAAAACCTCCGGCGGTGCCCGCTGGAACTTCCTCGCCGCATGGGCCTACGGCCTCAAATCCGGCGGTAGCGAAGCCAAGGCCCAGGAGTACGTGAAAGAGTTGTTCAAGCACGTGCCTGTGCTGGACACCGGCGCTCGCGGTTCGACCATCACCTTCGTCAACAACGGTCAGGGCGACGTGTTGCTGGCGTGGGAAAACGAAGCCTTCCTGGCGCTGAAAGAAGACGGCGGTGCCGACAAGTTCGATATTGTCGTGCCTTCGCTGTCGATCCTCGCCGAACCGCCGGTGGCCGTGGTCGACAAGAACGCCGAGAAAAAGGGCAACACCGAAATCGCCACCGAATACCTGAAGCACCTGTACAGCCCGGCTGGCCAGGAAATTGCGGCGAAGAACTTCTACCGCCCGCGTGATGAAAAAGTGGCCGCCAAATACGCCCAGCAGTTCCCGAAACTGGACCTGGTGACTATCGACAAAGACTTCGGCGGCTGGAAAACTGCCCAACCGAAATTCTTTAACGACGGCGGCGTGTTCGACCAGATTTACACCGCGCAGTAAGCCGAGCAACAACCCGCCCACAGAGCCCGCATTCACCTGCGGGTTTTGTGTGTCAGTTCCCTTGACCAAGGACTCTTATGTCGCGTCGTATCTCCCCCGTCATACCCGGCTTCGGGCTGACGCTGGGCTACACCGTGGTGTACCTCAGCCTGATCGTACTCATCCCCCTTGCGGCGATGTTCGTACATGCCGCTCAACTCACCTGGGATCAGTTCTGGAACATCATCTCCGCACCGCGCGTGCTGGCGGCGTTGCAACTGAGCTTCAGCACCGCGCTGTATGCCGCGTTGATCAATGGCGTGATCGGCACGCTGCTCGCCTGGGTGCTGGTGCGCTACACCTTCCCCGGGCGCAAGGTCATCGACGCGATGATCGACCTGCCGTTCGCGCTGCCCACGGCCGTGGCCGGTATCGCGCTGACTGCGTTGTACACACCCAACGGTTTCGTCGGCCAGTTCGCGGCTGACCTGGGCTTCAAGATCGCCTACACACCGCTGGGCATTACGCTGGCGCTGACCTTCGTCACGCTGCCGTTCGTGGTGCGTACCGTGCAGCCGGTGCTGGCCGACATTCCGCGGGAAGTCGAAGAAGCCGCCGCCTGCCTGGGCGCCAAGCCGCTGCAAGTGTTCCGTCATATCCTCGTGCCGGCGTTGCTGCCTGCCTGGTTGACCGGTTTCGCGTTGGCGTTCGCCCGTGGCGTGGGTGAGTACGGTTCGGTGATCTTCATCGCCGGCAACATGCCGATGAAGACCGAGATCCTGCCGTTGCTGATCATGGTCAAGCTCGATCAATACGACTACCGCGGTGCCACCTCCATCGGTGTGCTGATGCTGGTGGTTTCCTTTGTCCTGCTGCTGCTGATCAACTTGTTGCAGCGGCGCATCGAACGTCCATAAGGAGGCGCGGAACATGTCCCAATCGTCTATTTCCGCCGCGTCTTCGGCCAATGCCGCCCGCCGTGGCAGCGCCGCATCGCGACGTATCCTGATCGGCCTTGGCTGGCTGGTGTTCGCACTGTTCCTGCTGTTGCCGCTGTTGATCGTGGTGACCCAGGGCTTGAAGAACGGCCTCGGCGCGTTCTTCACCGCGATCCTTGAGCCGGACGCGCTGTCGGCGCTGAAACTCACGGTGATCGCCGTGGTGATTTCGGTGCCGCTCAACGTGGTGTTCGGCGTCAGCGCCGCCTGGTGCGTGAGCAAATACTCGTTCCGTGGCAAGAGCATCCTGGTGACGCTGATCGACCTGCCGTTCTCGGTGTCGCCGGTGATCGCGGGCCTGGTCTACGTGTTGATGTTCGGTGCCCAGGGCTTTTTCGGGCCCTGGCTTGCCGACCATGACATCCAGATCGTGTTCGCCCTGCCGGGCATCGTGCTGGCGACCATCTTCGTCACCGTGCCGTTCGTGGCCCGTGAGCTGATCCCGCTGATGCAGGAGCAGGGCACCCAGGAAGAAGAAGCCGCGCGCCTGCTGGGGGCCAACGGCTGGCAGATGTTCTGGCACGTGACCGTACCGAACATCAAATGGGGCCTGATCTACGGCGTGGTGCTGTGTACCGCGCGGGCCATGGGCGAGTTCGGTGCGGTGTCGGTGGTGTCCGGCCACATCCGTGGCGTAACCAATACCCTGCCGCTGCACGTCGAGATTCTCTATAACGAATACAACCATGTCGCCGCGTTTGCGGTGGCCAGCCTGCTGCTGATCCTGGCGCTCTTCATCCTGCTGCTCAAGCAGTGGAGCGAGAACCGTATCAACCGCCTGCGCAAAAGTGCCGGTGAGGAATAAGTCATGTCGATCGAAGTCCGTAATGTCAGCAAGAACTTCAACGCCTTCAAGGCCCTGAACAGCATCAATCTGGACATCCAGAGTGGCGAGCTGGTGGCATTGCTTGGCCCGTCCGGCTGCGGCAAGACCACCTTGTTGCGCATCATCGCCGGTCTCGAAACCCCGGATGACGGCAACATCGTGTTCCACGGTGAAGACGTGTCCGGTCACGACGTGCGTGATCGCAACGTCGGGTTTGTGTTCCAGCACTATGCGTTGTTCCGCCACATGACCGTGTTCGATAACGTCGCGTTCGGCCTGCGCATGAAGCCGAAAAACCAGCGCCCCAGTGAAAGCCAGATCGCCAGCAAGGTGCATGAGCTGCTGAACATGGTGCAATTGGATTGGCTGTCGGACCGTTACCCGGAACAACTCTCCGGTGGCCAGCGCCAGCGTATCGCCCTGGCCCGTGCCCTGGCGGTGGAACCGAAAGTGCTGCTGCTGGATGAGCCGTTCGGCGCCCTCGACGCCAAGGTGCGTAAAGAGCTGCGCCGCTGGCTGGCGCGCCTGCACGAAGACATCAACCTGACCTCGGTGTTCGTGACCCACGACCAGGAAGAGGCCATGGAAGTCGCCGACCGCATCGTGGTGATGAACAAGGGTGTGATCGAGCAGATCGGCTCACCGGGCGAAGTCTATGAAAACCCGGCCAGCGATTTCGTTTACCACTTCCTCGGTGACTCCAACCGCCTGCACCTGGGCGAAGACAACCACGTGCTGTTCCGCCCCCACGAAGTGTCGCTGTCGCGCCATGAACTGGAAGACCACCACGCCGCCGAAGTACGCGACATCCGCCCATTGGGCGCGACTACCCGCGTGACGTTGAAAGTGGAAGGCCAGAGCGAGCTGATCGAAGCCGAAGTGGTGAAAGACCACGACAGCCTCACCGGTCTGGCGCGTGGCGAAACGTTGTTCTTCAAACCCAAGGTCTGGCAGAAAGCCTAAGCCCAGCACATACACCCCGAGGGAGCTGGGCTTGTGTGGGAGCTGGCAAGCCAGCTCCCACATTCAGATCTTGCTCGGCTTCAGATCACGACGGGTCACAGGCCCCGAGCGCTCCTCGATCTGCTGCTTCAGGTCATGGCGCAACCCCACCAGAAACGCCAGTTCCGCCACTACAAACAACGGCCCGACGATCAGTCCCGAGACGTCATCCACGAACGCCGGCTTCCTGCCTTCGTAATAGTGCCCGACAAACTGAATCACCCAGCCCACCACAAACATCCCGATGCCGCTGCCAAGCCACACCATCGTGCTTTGCGCCGCCAGCGCGTGTCCGGCCCACACCGACAGAGCCATCAGCGCGCTCATCAGCACGCCCAGCGCCAGTTCCAGGCGCAGGTAAAACCACGCCGCCATCAGCGCGACAATCACCGCTGGTGAAATCCACAGGCCGCCCACCACCCATTCGGGACGTGACAACAGCACGGCCACCGCGACGACAATCAGCGGAATGCCGATAAAGTGGCTGGCGATATTGCGCGGGTCGCGGTGGTAGGCGGCGTATTGACTGAGGTGATCGACGAGGCTTTTCATTGTTGTTCCTCCTGTAGGATGTTTGATCATGCCCTGTCAGCCTTTGAGCAACTGTCAGCTGGGCGACAATCTTCGGAGTTCTCATGGACACAGAGAAATGGCTGCCCCGGCTGGCCACCGGTTACTGGTTCAGCCACTTGCCTGTTCCGTTTCAGCATAGTTTGCTGGCCAGCGCCCGGTTGCGGCAGCTGACGGCGGGGCAATACCTGTTCAAGCGCGGCGATCCGCCCTGCGGGCTGTATGCGGTGCTGGACGGCACTCTGCGCATCAGCGCGGTGAATGAGCAGGGCAAAGAAGCGGTGTTGAGCCTGGTGGAGTTGCCGTACTGGTTTGGCGAAAT
This sequence comes from Pseudomonas sp. SDO524_S393, assembly GCF_054071875.1. Classification (NCBI taxonomy): domain Bacteria; kingdom Pseudomonadati; phylum Pseudomonadota; class Gammaproteobacteria; order Pseudomonadales; family Pseudomonadaceae; genus Pseudomonas; species Pseudomonas sp. SDO524_S393. The sequence continues at coordinate 81,932 of NZ_JBSVVZ010000020.1, forward strand.
CTGCCTGTTCGACGGTCTGCCCCGCACTCACGACGCCTGCGCGGTCGGGCCGTGCACGCTGTTGCAGGTGCCGCAACAGGCGATGCTCAAGCTGCTGGATGAAACGCCCCGGTACTGGCGTGACCTGGCGCTGTTGATGAGCCAGAAACTGCGCCTGAGCTTCATCGGCCTTGAACAGCTCAGCCTGATGCCCGCTTCCGTCCGCCTGGCCCATCGCCTGTTGATGATCAGCGAGGGCTATGGCGACATGGAGCGCTCACGCAAGGTACTGCAACTGCCCCAGGAAGACCTGGCGGCGATGTTGAGCCTGTCGCGCCAGACCACCAACGCCTTGCTCAAGGATTTGCAGGCCCAAGGCATCGTGCGTCTGGGCTACGGCGAGATTGAAGTGCTGGATGTGCAACGGTTGCGTGGGGCGGCGCGCACCTGAAGGGGCCCGACTCATACAGACCCTAGCGCAGCCCGTCGCTGGACTGCTCCGGCGTCATTCCCTTCGAATGCCAATCGGCCTGGTTTTCCACCGCCAACAGTGTCTCGATCATCGCCTTCGCCGCAGGTGACAGCCGAAACCCCGTCCGGCTGATGATCCCGCAGCGGTTGTTCAGGCTGTCCAGGCTGTGGGGCACGTTGCGCCAGTGCAGCACCTTCAGCGCACCGCTGGCCAGCTCATCGACAAAGGCTTCTTCGGCGCCCAGGCCAATGGCGTCGGACTGGCGCACGATGGTGGCCAGCGCCGAAAACTGCTCAAGCTCGATGGCAGGCGCAAAATCGATACGCCCGCTGAGGTTGGCGAGCAGTTTGCGAATGCCCGGTGCAATCAGCGGCGTGGCCAGCGGGAAGCCGAACAGGTCGTTGGTGGACAGGCTGTCCTTGGCCAGCAGCGGGTGCCCGACCCGGCAGAAAAATACGCTGCGCCGGGGCGTAAGGGCCTGGATCTGGAAGTTGGGATCGGCCTCGAAGTGGCGCACGTCAGCGATAAAGAATTCGATCTCTTCGCGGCTCAGGCTGCGCCCGAGTTTTTCCCAGTTATCCACCTGCAACGCGGTGCGCACTTTGGGATAGGTGGTGACGAACCGCGCCATCGCCTGGGGCACCAGGTTGACGGCCGCAACGGCGTCGCTGCCCAGGCGCACTTCGCCGGCGTCGAGCTTGGTCATGCGCGTGACCTCATGGCTCAGCAGCGCGGCGCCCTGGACCAGGCTCAAGGCATGTTGCAGCACCACCTGGCCTTCGGGGGTGGGCCGCAGGTCCTTGTGGGCGCGGTCCACCAGTACGCAGCCGAATTCCTGTTCCAGGCCCTGGATACTGCGGCTGAATGCCGGCTGCGTGATGCCCATGGCGTCGGCGGCGCGCACAAAACTGCGGTGCTCGTTGAGCGCAATGAAATAACGCAGCTGACGGAGATCCATGGGGCGCCCGGCGTCCAAGAGGGAAACCGGGATTTTAAGGGGCTTGCTTATTCCGTCAATGAAGCTTGTTTGTTTTATCTAGACCTTAAATGCATATCTATAGAGCAGGCACCGTGCGGTAGGTGGCCGGGCTGAAAACCCGCGTCACCAGCAGCATGGCCACCACGGTCACCGTCAGCACCGCCCAGGCGCTGACAAAGCTGCCGGTCAGCTCACGCAACCAGCCGGTCATCCACGGCGAAACCGCATTGATCAAAAAGCCCACGCCCTGCACGAACGCCGCCAGTTGGCCGGCTTGGCGCGGGTCGCGATGGTGGTCGAGGGTCAACAGCAGGCTCAGGGCGAAACACGCGCCCAGGCCGAAGCCGATCAACGCAACCCACAGGTGGGGGAGCTGTTGGGGGGCCATCAGCAAGCCGAGGTAACCCACGGTCTGCGCCAGCAGGCTGATGCCGAGCAAAGGGCGACGGTCGACGCCGCGCTGGGCCAGCACCGGCATCAGCAACGCCGCGATCACCTGGAAGATGGTCATGAACGCCAGCAGCGAACCGCTCGGCAACACGCCCCAGCCCAGTTGCTGGTAGTACGCGGGCAGCCACGCCACCATGCTCATGTAGCCGCAATTCACCAGGCCGAAATACAGCGCCAGCAGCCATGCGCGGCGGTTGCGCAAGCCCTTGAAGGCAGGCATCACAGAGGCGCTTCTGGGCGCACCCAGCGGCACGAACGCCCAGAGCAGCAATGCGGCCAGCGCCGGCAACAGCCAGATCCCGAGCCCCGCCTGCCACTGCTGGAAGTGCGTGGCCACCACCGGGCTGAGCAAGGCGGCCAGCCCGCCGCCGGCCATCAGCGACGCCGAGTACACGCCCATCGCCACCGGCACGCGGTGATGAAACTCGCGCTTGATCATCGCCGGCACCAACGCCTGGATCAGCGCCACCCCGGCGCCCCCCAGCAGGGCCGTGACCAGCAGCGCCGAGCCCTGGCCCATCAGCCAGCGCGCCAGGCACGCCAGCAGAATCATCATCAAGCCCAGGGCGATACCGCGCCGCTCGCCCAATCGGGCTTCCACGCGCACACCGACCAGGGCCACCAGCCCCATGCACACCACGGGCAGGCTGGTGAGCAGGGCGCTGCTCTGGAAACTCAAGCCGGTGGCCAGGCGGATCTCGCCCAGCAGCGGGCTGATGGAGCTGAGAATCGGCCGCAGATTCAGCCCCAGCACCACCAGCAGTCCCCAGCCGGCGAAGGATTTAGTGAGGGGCATGCAGGGTTTTCCACTGATGGTAGAGGGTGGTCATGGCCGGGTCTGGCAGGTGCCGGATCGGCAGGCGTTGCTCCTCCAGCGGCAAGCCGACCTGTTGCCCAATTGCCGCCGTCGACAAGCCGAACGGCTCGGCCATGGCGTTGCTGGCCGCAAAAACCACCCGCTCCACGCCGCACAGGTACAGGGCGCTCAGGCACATCGGGCAGGGTTGGCCGCTGGCGTAGATCACACAGCCTTCCAGACGTGTGCCGAGTTGCCGGCTGGCGGCGCGGATCGCCAACAGCTCGGCGTGGGCGGTGGGGTCCTGGGTCAGGTGGATTTCATTCACGGCTTCCACCAGCACGTTGCCGTTATGTGTGAGTACCGCGCCAAACGGTCGGCCGCCGTCGGCGACGTTGGCGTGGGCCAAGGCGACAGCGCGTTGCAAGTGCTGGAGATCGTCGGTCATGGAAGCCTCCCGGGCAGGATCAAAGGTGCAGTATGGGTAGCCCTGAAGGTATTCTGAAATTAAATATAACCATGCCAATCAGTGGCAAATGGAATGGTGATACCCATGTTCGATCCCGTTTTGCTGCGCAGCTTTGTCGCCGTTGTGGACTGCGGCAATTTCACCCGCGCCGCCGAGCGCCTGCATTTGACCCAGTCCACCGTCAGCCAGCAGATCCGCCGTCTGGAGGACGCCGTGGGGTGCCAACTGCTCGACCGCGACCAGCGCCGGGTGGTCGCCACCGCCGAAGGGGAACGCTTGCTGGCTTACGCGCGACGCATCCTGGCGCTGCATGAAGAGGCCGCCGACGTGTTGATCAATCAGCAGAGCGACGGCGTGTTGCGCCTGGGAGTACCGGAGGACTTCGCGGCCGAACGCCTGATGCCGTTGCTGTCGGCGTTTGTGGTCGCGCATCCCCGGGTGCGCCTGGAGGTCACCAGTGGCTTGGGGCCGGAACTGCAGCGCCAGTACCGTGGCGGTGAATTCGATGTGCTGTTGGTGAAGCAGATGGGGGAGAGCGATGACTGCCTTGCGTCCTGGCCGGAACCCTTGTGCTGGGTCGATAGCCGCAGCACGCCGTCCCTGGGGCGCGACCCATTGCCGTTGGTGGCGTTTCCAGTGGGGGGCCTGTACCGCAACGAAATGCTGCAACACCTGGAGGTGGGCGGCTGGCGGTGGCGCATCGGCTATTCCAGCGCCAGCCTGGCCAGCGTGTGTTCGGCGGTGGCCGCAGGGCTGGGCATCAGCCTGCTGCCCGAAAGGGTCGTGCAGGCGGGGCATGTGGTGCTGGGGCCAGACAGCGGTTTGCCCGCCGTACAGGGCGTGCGACTGGCCCTGTATGCCCGCAGCGGCTTGGGCCCGGCGGGACAGACCTTGCAACGCCAGTTGCTCGATTTGTGCGCAAACAGCCCGGCCTGAGCGATGCCTTTGCCGAATATTTTTTATGCCGTAAAGGCATCGAAAAGCAGCACCTGCGCGCCAGGCCGCGGAGGACGTGGCTTTGGTGTTTCGGGATAGCCCATTTATTCGTTTTTAATCTATGTATAACTTTAAAGATTACTTTAAGAGATAAGCGTCTGGCCCCGATGATTCAGCCCTCGACGGCCTCCCACGCAGGCCTGTCGGTTTTTTTGTTTCAAAACCGTAGGGAGTGAATCAATGGGCAATGTCCAGACCGCCGCCAGTGCACACGAGGCGCCGTGGCGCCAGGCACCGGGTGGTGAGTTGGTCGACCTTGGCCGGCCGCACCGCGCGCCGTTGGGGCAGTTGCGCTTGCAGAAAACCCCCAAGCGTTTTTCGAGCCGGCGCGAAGGGCTGCTGCTGGGGCTGCTGGTGCTGGCCCTGCACGGCGCGGTGATCTATTGGGTGAGCCAGAAGCCGACCCCGGTGTTGCCCGTGGTGCCGCCGGAAATCCCGCCGATGACCATCGAATTCTCCCAACCGGCGCCGCCTGTGGTTGAGCCGCCACCGCCGGTACCGCCACCACCGCCGCCGCCCGTGGTCGAGCCTCCGCCGCCGGTGGTGGACGAATTGGCCGCCAAACCTGCGCCCAAACCGATTCCCAAACCCAAGCCGAAGCCAGTGCCGAAACCTGAGCCCAAGCCCGCGCCGAAACCGGTCGAGCAGCCTCCTGCGCCGCCGACGCCAGCGCCACCGGCTCCACCTGCGCCGGCCGCATCGCCGTCGCCGGCCCCTGTGACACCGGCTTCGGCCAACGCCGCGTACCTGAAGAACCCGGCGCCGGAATACCCGTCACTGGCCCAGCGCCGGGGTTGGGAAGGCACGGTGTTGCTCAGGGTGCATGTGTTGGCCAGCGGCAAGCCGGGTGAGATCCAGATCCAGAAAAGCAGTGGTCGCCAACAGCTCGACGACGCCGCACTGGCCGCCGTGAAGCGCTGGAGTTTCGTGCCGGCCAAGCAGGGCGACGTAGCCCAGGACGGCTGGGTCAGCGTGCCGATCGACTTCAAGATTCACTAACTATTCGGCTGCGGTGTGTTGCACACGCCGCGACCTGCACAGAGGGAAAACATCATGGCATTAGCATCTCCACTTGAATCCATCGAAAGCGCGGTGATCTGGCTGCTGGTGGCTTTTTCGGTCGCCACCTGGGGCCTGGCCCTGCTCAAGGGCGTGCAGTTCGGTCGCCTCAAGGCGCAGGATCGCAAGTTCCATAAACAGTTCTGGGCGGCGTCCAGCCTGGACTCTGCCGCCGAGCTGGCCGAAACCCAGCCCGGTGCGGCGGCCCGCGTGGCCCAGGCCGGATACGCCGCGATCCAGGTGGGTGAAGCGCCACATGCTGCGGATTTGAGCCAGGCCATCAATCACCAGGACCGTCTCGAACGTGCCCTGCGCCAGCAGATCGTGCGTGAACGTCGCTCTTTGGAAACCGGCCTGGCCGTGGTCGCCAGTATCGGCAGCACCTCGCCGTTCATCGGTCTGTTCGGCACCGTGTGGGGCATCATGGAAGCGCTGAAGGGGATCAGCGCCGCTGGTTCCGCCAGCCTGGAAACCGTGGCCGGCCCGATTGGTGCCGCATTGGTTGCCACTGGCGTGGGCATCGCTGTCGCCGTGCCTGCGGTGCTGGTCTACAACTACTTCCTGCGCCGCCTGAAGCTGACTGCCGCCGACCTGGATGACTTCGCCCACGACTTCTACAGCCTGGCGCAGAAAAACTCGTTCCGCGTGCTGCTGCACCCAACCTTGAGCAAGGCAACTGCCGGCAACCCGCAAAAAGTGAAGGAGGCGTCCTGAGATGGCCTTCTCCACGCAAGACAGCGATGAGGTGCTGAGCGAGATCAACGTGACGCCCCTGGTGGACGTGATGCTGGTGCTGCTGGTGGTGTTTATCGTCACCGCGCCGCTGTTGACCAACGCCATACCGATCAACCTGCCCAAGACCCAGGCCGTGGCCCCGGTAGAGCAGAAAGACCCGCTGGTGGTGAGCATCGACGGCGCCGGCAAACTGTTTATCAACAAGGACGAAATCCAGCCGGACCTGCTGGAATTCAACCTGCAGGCGGCCAAGGCCAAGGACCCCGATGTGCGGGTGCAACTGCAGGCTGACGATGGAGTGAACTACGGCGAAGTGGCGCGAGCCATGGCGTCTATCGAGCGCGCGGGCATTACCAAGCTGTCGGTGATTACCGCACGTTGAGTTGCAAATGCCTCGACAATTTTTTGGCCGTCTCCTTGGCAGGGTGCGGCCTTTTTTTATTCTCGAAATGTATGTATGGATGTATGTAGATACTGTGCTGTCTGTAAAATTTACTGTTGTTTTTTAGTGTTTCCGAGCGTGCTAATTGTCGGGAGTTTTATTATTTTTCGGAGGAGTAAATAGTGATTTCATAGAAGGATAAATCAGATGGCCATTCGGTTTCCCGTTGATCTTGTCAGTATATTGAACACGCCCGTCATTGGAGACAAAAAAACCAACAATCCCCCCAGCCATGAAGGTGCGATCCCCTCTTCTGAAGCGCCCGGTCAGACATCCTTCCCGACAGTGCCCGACCAACCGCTGTTGGGGAAAAATGACCAAATCGAGTCTTATCTGAAGTCGCATGCTTTCAGGCAAATAACACCAGAAAGCGAAGTGTCAAAAATCCTGGCAAGTAAAATCAATCAACGTTGGGGTTTAAATACTGATCCGGATAAAACATACCTGGTGACATTCGAGGATTCAGCGCGTACTGAGAAAAATGTTGTAGAAAAAGTGACACTGACTCAGGCAGCGTTGAAAAATCTCCAGGGGGTTCCGGTCGAAGATAATAAGAACTGGCTTCAGAAGTTTGGCCAATACGTTTCACCCCTGATATTTGCTTACAATAAAGTGGAGGAGGTGGTTGAATCTTCGCGCGCCGAACAAGGCATCTATCATGACCCGGCATCTGCAGCGGTTCAGCCCTACAGCGAGTCCACGCGTGTCGACATACCTGTCGCCGACTTTAAAACCCTGGTATGGGATACAGACCGGCCCCAGCTATACAAAAATGCCCTCACCACTTTTTGGGAGAAGCAATCCGACGCCTATACGACCCTGAGTCGGATGGCTTTCGTCAAGGCCATCAAATTTCAGAGTCTGGAGGGGAGTCTGGAGCCGGAGGCGGTAGAACTGGCCCAGCGTGCAATAGGGCCCATTGCCAAGAAGCCATGGACTGAACTGAGTGTTCAAGACTTTGAGAAACGCACGTTGCAGGACCCGGACCTGGATATCGGCCTGGTCAGCGTAAACGGTATGAAGTCGACAGATTTGCTGTGTGTGACGGACAAGAAAACACAGCTGACATTGTTGTATGTGCCCGGCAACTCTTCGCCCCTGCACCGTTTTGATAATCCTCAGCAAATGGGGGTGTGGCTGGCCAAGCAAGCCGCCGACCCGAACAAGCGCGTTGCGCTCATGACGCACTTCTCCCTTGAAGACCAGGCAGACAAGACTTTTTCCGATGGCGTGCATCAGTCGTTGCAAGGCTTGGGTGCCTGGTCCACGGCGCAGGAAGCGCAAGCGTTCAGCCCTTCCAAGATCAATGCTTGGTTGCCCGAACAATACATCAACGTTTCTCCGTTGAGCGGCGACCCGTTTCAGGAGGTAATGACTCTGCAAAAGGCGCGGTCTTTCTCGGACGCAGACAATGCGATTGTGAGTGACAGCGACTATACAAAGGCGAAGATAACCCAAGGCTTGGAGGAAGCCGCGAAAGTGGCGCTTTTCATGACGCCATTGGCGCTCGCCATGCCGGAGGTTGCGCTGGCGATGGATGCGTTCTACCTGGGGGCGGGTATCACCGAAACAACTATTGGCATTGACGATGTAGCCAAGGGTAAATCCACGGGAGCCGACCGTATTGTGTTTGGGGTATTGAACGCGGTACCACCAGTGGTGGTGCATGGAGGCGGCGCGCTTGCCGGGGCATTGAAACCGGAAAGCACGGCGGTTGCCCATTCAATCCCCATCGATGAAACGGCGCAGCCATTTCTCAGGGCGCCACAACGTGTCAACGGTCAGATTGGCTATCCGATGGGGCCTGTTGAAGCACCGGCTTTATCTAAAAGCTTTGATATACCAATGGATGATGTGATGGTTTCACCATTGGCAGAGTACTCGGTGGCTATAAATGGGTACTTGGCACCCGCGATTTATGACTTGGAGGCCGGCGCATGGCGAGGTTTCGATTTAGACGGTAATACGGCGGATATTTTTTATTGGCGAGAAGTCAAGGGAGAATGGACGTCGGGTACAAAAGCGCAGATGTTGGCCAATGCCGAGAAGAGGCTGCCGTCGGTTGAAAAAAAGGTTGTAACGTTGCCTGTGTTGCCGTCAGTGCCGTCGAGCTCTACGGAAATACCCAAGGTAATACATTATTTTTGGGCCGGAAATGAAATGCCCGATCACCTCGTGAAAAATATAATGGAGAACGCTCGTAAAAGTCCGGGTTACAAATCAATTGTGCATGTCGATGCCAATAATCAAAGTGTTTTTTCCGCGGTGAAAGACGCCCTCGATCACAAGGTGGGTGGTCTTGAGGTGCACGACATGAAAGCCGATGAAGTTTTTCGTGAGTTAAACGCCGGGAAATATGCTGAGCTGTATCAATATTTTCGATCAGGGCAAGGGCAGAATCTGGCCGCGTCGTCAGATGTCATGCGTGCGGTATTGATAAAACGCTACGGTGGTATTTATTTGGATACGGACGATGCACTCACCCATGGCGTAGGTGAAATCGCTCTCTCAGCTACACCCAATGATGTTTTGTTAAGTTCTCCTGTTACTTACGCACCGGCTGATTTTTCCGGGCTAAATACCAGCAACTTTGCGAGCCACGCGAATAATTCTGTCTTTGACAAAATACTCGAGGAAATCGATCGGCGTTTTAAAGCCAATAAAATTTGGTTGGATGCCAATCGGCCCTTCATCGGAGAAAATCCGACTGAGGCCGAGTTGGATGCGTACAAGGCAAATGAGAAGAAAATTTTTGAGGTGACAGGTCCTGTCATGTTCAACGACGTCCTCAAACAAGAAAAATATGGGCTTCTCCCTGTTCTCGACGATTTGTCTGAGGTACTGAGTGGGCGGCTTATAGCGCCTGATGGCTACATCCGAAAGCTGCTGCAAGCACAGGAATACTACCTGCCCATGGACCGGAAATTTGGAGTCGATATCGGAGCAGAGCATTCCATGCGCCATTCCCGTTGAGTCGGCGTGCATCTTCGGGATTTTTGCCTCCAGCACTCAGGTGCCGGGTTCGCGCAAGCTGCACCAGTGGGTGGCGGAGTGAGTAAAGAAGATTGGGTTTTTGGTTATTAATAAATAGCTTCTTATTCCTTAACGAATATAAACCCCGTCCCTATACTGGTCAGCAACGTTAAACGCTGCAGGAGGGCACACCCATGCACAGCGAGTCGATTCGTTATCTGATCGTGCCGGGCTGGCAAGGATCGCCAGAAGATCATTGGCAAAGCCATTGGCAGAACAGCCTGCCCAACAGCGCCCGCGTCGAGCAGGCCGATTGGCTGACGCCCCGTCGCGAAGACTGGGTGGCGGCGCTGGCCGAGGCCATCGCGGCCGACAGCACCCCTGTGATTCTCATCGCCCACAGCCTGGGTTGCATCACGGTGGCGCACTGGGCCGCCACCGCGCCGGTGCAGTTTCTGCGTCAGGTGCGCGGTGCCTTGCTGGTGGCGCCCGCCGATGTCGAACGCCCGGCCTGTGCCCCCGCCCTGCGCAACTTTGCGCCGATTCCCACTGACCTGTTGCCGTTTCCCAGTCAGGTGGTCAGTTCCGACAACGACAGCGCCGTCAGTGCCCCCCGGGCCCTGGAACTGGCGCGTAACTGGGGCGCTGAAGCCGGCATCCTCGCAGGCGCCGGCCATATCAATGTGAAATCCGGCCACCAGCGCTGGGAGCAGGGCTTCGCTTACCTCTATCGCCTGCAACACCGCCTTGAGCACCACGCCCGGCGCAGTGCCTAAAACATTTTTCAACGCCCCGTCCCTTGAGTGGATCTGGGGCGGGAGCCTGCCATGAGTCTGCATGAAACCTACGGCCAGCCCTTGCTGACCTTCCCCGACGCCGAAAAAAGCCCGCTGAGCATCCGCGCCAAGGCCTTGGTGTTCGTCGACCCCCGTTCCCGTCAACTGCGTGAAGACCTGGAAAACCTCGCGCCCCGTGCCTTGCCCGTATTGATTCGTGGCGAAACTGGCAGCGGTAAGGAATTGCTGGCGCGGCACATCCACCGGGGCAGCGACCGCACTGGTTTGTTTGTCTCGGTCAATTGCGGCGCGATCAGCCCCACGTATGCCGATGCCGAACTGTTCGGCTATGCCGCCGGGGCCCACAGCGGCGCGGCCAGCAGCCGCGCCGGGTGGTTTGGTTCGGCCAATGGCGGCACCCTATACCTGGATGAGATTGGCGACTTGCCGTTGCCGATACAGGTCAAATTGCTCGCCGCGCTGGAAAATCATGAAGTCACCCGGGTCGGTGCCCATCAGCCCAGCCCGGTGGATGTACGTTTGGTGGCGGCCACCAGCATCGACTTGGCCCAGGCGGTGGCGGCGGGCAAGTTTCACGAGCGGTTGTTCCATTACCTGAGCGAGGGCCAGTTGGATTTGCCGGCGTTGCGCGAGCGTGTGGGCGACATCCTGTCCTTGGCTGAATATTTCCTCGGCATCTACAGCCAGCGCCTGGACCTGCCGGTGCCATTGATCAGCGAAACCGCCCAGCAGGTGCTGGAGCAGCACAGCTGGCCGGGTAATACCCGCGAGTTGGAAAACGTCATTCACTTCGCGTTGCTGGTGAGCAGCGGCGACGAGATTTTGCCCGAGCATTTGAATTTGCCGGTGGCGGGTTCGTCCCTGGAGCAGGTACAGCGGATTTTTCAGCGTGCCAGCCCGACCGAGCAGGCGCTGTTGCGGAAATTCCTGCTTGAAGAAAATGGAATATCAACGTGAAGAAAAGATATTGTTCGGGAATAAAAAATCTAGGTATTGTCACCCCCATGCCGCGATAGCATTTCGCTGGCACCCCCTATAAAAACGGTCGTCAGAGACGCCCCGGAATTTCGATAAGGACACTGCATGAAAAAGGTTCTGTTGTTCACCGCACTGGCGGCTGCCCTGACTGCAAGCTTCGCCCAGGCCAACGAGAAACTGGTGGTGGCCGCCACGCCGATCCCGCACGCCGAGATCCTCGAGTTGGTCAAGCCGACCCTGGCCAAAGAAGGCGTGGATCTGGAAATCAAAGTCTTCACCGACTACGTGCAACCGAACGTGCAAGTGGCCGAGAAGCGTCTGGACGCCAACTACTTCCAGACCCTGCCGTACCTGGAAAACTTCAACAAGGGCAAGGGCACCAACCTGGTGACTGTGGTCGGTGTGCACGTTGAACCCTTCGGCGGCTACTCGAAGAAGATCAAGAACATCTCTGAACTCAAAGACGGCGCCACCGTAGCCATTCCGAACGAAGGCTCCAACAGTGGCCGCGCCCTGTTGCTGCTGCAAAAAGCCGGTGTGATCACCCTGAAAGACCCAAGCAATGCGCTGGCTACGCCAAAAGACATCAAGGACAACCCCAAGCACCTGAAATTCAAGGAGCTGGAATCGGCCCTGCTGCCACGCGTGCTGGATCAGGTCGACCTGGACCTGATCAACACCAACTACGCGCTGGAAGCTGGCCTCAACCCAGCGAAAGACGCGCTGATCATCGAAGATGCGAAGTCGCCGTACGTGAACTTCCTGGTGGCTCGTCCGGACAACAAGGACAGCGACGCCCTGCAGAAACTGTCCAAGGCCCTGACCAGCCCGGAAGTCAAAGCCTTCATCGAGAAGAAGTACAACGGCGCGGTCGTGCCGGCGTTCTGATGTAAGCCAAAACCCCCTTCAAGGTTTCAACGCCGATGGCTTGTTTGGCATCGGCGTTTTTTATTGGCCTGGAGTGCGATTAATACTGTGGGAGCGGGCTTGCTCGCGAATGCGGTGCGTCAGTCGACA